>JAFDWA010000367.1 GCA_018268735.1 Actinomycetota bacterium
CGGGGACACGGCGGCGTTCCACGGGTTCAACGTCGCCCCGGCCAGTCCGCTGTCGGTGTGCCAGCGCAGAGCCACGTCGGGAAGGTTCGTGCGTCCCAACACGATCGCTCCCGCCTCGCGGAGCCGTTCGACCGGAGGCCCATCGGACGGCGCGACCGCGTCCCTGAACGCCGCCAACCCGAGTGTGGTCGCCGTGCCGGCGACGTCGATGTTCTGCTTCACCGTGACCGGAACCCCGTGCAACGGCCCGAGGTGCTCGCCCGCAGCCACGGCCTGATCGGCAGCGTCAGCCGATGCGCGGGCCCTCTCTGCGAGCACTTCCACGATGGCGTTGAGCTTCGGGTTCACGCTCGCGACGCGCTCGAGGTGCGCGTCGAGGACTTCGCGGCTCGACACGTCGCGTGACCGCACCTTGTCGGCCAGCTCCTTCGCAGAACAGGTCCACAGCTCGTCGTGATCGGTCTCCACAGGGTTCACCTCCAGTCTGAGCCACGCGCTCTGCGCGGCCGGATGTAGCGTCGATCGTGCGCTCCGGTGTCGGCCTGCGCATCAGGAGGACTCCCTATTTCCACGGAACTCCGGCTCGGTGAGCTCGTGGCCACGCTGGCGCTGGCGCAGGACAACGCCTTCGCCCAGCCGCTCGAGTCACAGCTGCGCTCGTGTGTCCTGGCGATGTGGATCGGAGACGAAGCCGGCTTCGCCACCGAAGTCCGCGACAGCCTGTACTGGACGTCGTTGCTGCGCTACGTGGGATGCACCGGTCACGCGCACGAGGTCGCCGCGATGTTCGGCGACGAGATCTCGCTCCGATCCCGGACGCTCATCCAGGATGCCGCTGACCTCGACGAGGTGATCAGCGACGCCATCGCCTTCGCCACGGCCGGCCAGGGCCCCCGAGAGCGTGAGCACACGATCGAGCTGATCACGACGCACGGGTTGGAATGGTCGGTGCACAACTCCCAATCGGGCTGTGAGGTGGGCGACATGCTGCTGGAGCGCCTCGATTTCGGCCCACTGGTGCGTGAGGCGCTGCGGTTCACCTTCGAGCGCTGGAACGGCAACGGCTTCCCGACCCACGCCCGCGGCGAGGACATCCCGATCGCGATGCGCGTCGTCCATCTCAGCCACGACATGGAGGCGATCGCCCGACATGCCTCGCCCTCCGATGCCCTCGACGCAGCCCGAACCCGACGCGGCCGAACCTACGACCCGGAGATCGCCGACCTCTTCCTCACACACGGTGGTGCCTGGCTGGACCGGCTCGACGAGGTCGAACCGTGGGACACGGTGCTCGACCTCGAACCCGAGCCTCGTCGCGTCCTGACGGGCGACGCTCTCGACGACGCACTGACGGTGGCAGCGGACTTCATCGACCTGAAGTCGCCGTACATGGCGGGCCACAGCCGTCGGTGTGCCCTGCTCGTGCACGATGCCTCGCTCCACCTCGGGCTCCCGGCCGACGAGGTCGACACCGTACGGCGGGCTGCGCTCGTCCACGACTTCGGCATCACCGCCGTTCCCAACTCGATCTGGGACAGGCCATCCTCACTGACCCGGGCCGAGCGTGACCGAGTCGAACGCCACACCGTGATCACCGAACAGATGCTTCGCCGCTCGCCCGCACTCGCAACCTTGAACCCCGTCGCCGCCGCCCATCACGAGAAGCCCGACGGCACCGGGTACCACAAGGGACTCCCACGGGGCCGAATCGACGAACGTGCCTGCGTTCTCGCCGCAGCGGACGTCTACGTCGCCCTCACGAGCGACCGCGCCGACCGCCCCGCCCACCCACCGGTGACCGCCGCCGCCCTGATCCGCCGATCGGCCGACGACGGCGGCCTCGACCGTCACGCCGTCGAGGCGGTGCTCACAGCGGCGGGCCACGCCAGCGTGCGACGCGACCCAGCGGACCGACCCGGCGGATTGACCAGACGGGAGATCCAGGTCCTCCGCCTCGCGGCACGCGGCCTCACCACGAGCGAGATCGCAGCACAGCTCTACATCTCAGCGAAGACGGCGGACGTACACATCCAGCACATCTACTCCAAGATCGGCGTCTCCACCCGAGCGGCCGCTGCGCTCTGGGCGATGCAGAACGGCTTGGTCAGCTAGGCGGCAGTTCCAGCTCTCGGCAGATCGAGGTTCGAGCAGAGTCCTGCCGGGGGCGCTGTTGCGAACCCGTCGGGTTGATGACACGGCCGTCCCCGACTCGTAGGTTCGGCTCGGGGGAGGTGGAGAATCGGGAGGCGGTGGTGTTCCGGAGTCCGTTGCCCGAGTCCGTGCTGCGCCAGGCGTCTCGCTGACGGCGAGGTGGTAGCGATCCTGGCGCCGAACCAGCCCGAGTACGCCATCGTCTTCCACGGGGTCGCCCATGCCGGCGTCGTCGTGACGACGATCAACCCGAGCTACACCGAACGGGAGGTTCGGCACCAGCTCGAGGACGCCCCGACCGCGACTCCTCGTCACCGTCGGGGCGTTGATCGACGTGGCACGGGCGGCTGCCGCGGGTACGTCGGTCG
>JAFDWA010000368.1 GCA_018268735.1 Actinomycetota bacterium
TCGGGCAAGTCGGTCCTGTCCCGCACGATCATGGGCCTGCTCCCGTCGACCGCGGTCCGCTCCGGCACCGTCGTCTTCGAGGGCCAGGACATCTCCTCGCTCGACTCGGAGGGCTACCGCAAGCTCTGGGGCACCGAGATGTCGATGGTGTTCCAGGATCCGATGACCGCGCTCAACCCGGTGATGCGCGTCGGCTACCAGATCACCGAGTCGCTCCGCTACCACCTCGACATGGACAAGGCCGAAGCGCGGGAGACGGCCATCGCCCTGCTCAAGGCGGTGCGCATCCCGGAGGCGGAGGACCGCTTCGCCGCCTATCCGCACGAGATGTCCGGCGGCATGCGCCAGCGCGTCGTCATCGCCGTGGCCCTGGCGTGCGGACCCAAGCTGCTGTTCGCCGACGAGCCGACGACCGCGCTCGACGTCACGGTGCAGGCACAGATCCTCGACCTGCTTGCGGACCAGCAGCGCGAGCGGTACATGGCGATGATCCTCGTGACCCACGACCTCGGGGTCGTCGCATCGCGGGCGCAGGAGATCGCGGTCATGTACGCCGGACGCATCGTGGAGAAGGCCCCGACGTCGGTCCTGTTCGATGACATGCAGATGCCCTACACCGAGGCGTTGATGTCGGCGATCCCGAAGCTCGCCAACCCGTCGCACACCCGGCTCGACGCGATCGGGGGACGTCCACCGGACCTCGTCAACCCGCCGAAGGGGTGCTCGTTCAGCCCGCGCTGCCCCTACGCCCGGGAACGCTGCTTCGAGGAGTCCCCGACCCTGCAGGAGCACCCCGACACACCCGGTCACGCCTACGCCTGCTTCTACCCCGTCTCCTCGCCCGAGACGATCGAGATCAAGGACCGCCTGGCGGCACAACGCCTCATGGCGATGTCCCCACCGCCGGACACCTCGAGGATCCCGGTTCCCGGGCCACCGGCTGCGGCTGCGGCCGACGACACGCCGGCGACCGACACGCCGGCGAACGACACGGAGGCGCGCTGATGGCCGGGAGCGGCACCGCCCACCTCCGCGCACCCGAGGAGGTGCTGCTGCGGGTCGAGAACCTCGTCGTCGAGTTCCCTGTCGGGCGAGGCCGCAAGGTCTCCGCCGTCAGCAACGTGTCGTTCGACGTGGCGAACGGGGAGACGCTCGGCCTCGTCGGAGAGTCCGGCTGCGGCAAGTCGACCACCGGCAAGGCGATCATGCAGCTGCCGCGGCCGACGCGGGGGTCCGTCCGCCTCGACGGCACCGAGATGACAGCCGTCTCCGGGTCCGATCTGCGCAAGCTCCGACCCCGGATGCAGATGATCTTCCAGGATCCGATCTCGTCGCTCAACCCGCGCCGGACCGTGTCGCAGATCGTGGGCGAACCGCTCGCCATCTGGAAGCGCGGCGACGCCGCCCAGCGCACATCGAAGGTCGAGGAGGTCCTGAGCGCGGTCGGCGTCGATCCGGTCGCCGCGGGAGAGCGCAAGCCGCACGAGTTCTCCGGTGGCCAGTGCCAGCGCATCTCGATCGCTCGTGCGGTGATCACGGACCCACAGCTCATCATCTGCGACGAGCCAGTCTCCGCCCTCGACGTCTCGGTCCAGGCGCAGATCCTGAACCTGCTCGAGGACATGAAGGCGCGCTACGGGCTGACGCTCGTGTTCATCGCCCACGACCTCGCCGTCGTGAAGAACGTGTCGGACCGCGTCGCTGTCATGTACCTCGGCAAGATGTGCGAGATCGGACCGCCCGACGACCTCTACGCGCATCCGGCACACCCCTACACGGAGGCGCTCCTCGCCGCCATCCCGCTGCCGGACCCCAGGGCGGACCCGTCGAGCATCCGCCACCTCGACGGGGAGCTGCCCTCGCCGATCGATCCTCCGTCGGGCTGCCGGTTCAGGACTCGGTGCCCACGGGCGCAGGACATCTGCGCCTCGGCGGAGCCACAGATGCAGAGGGTCGGCGACGATCACTACGTCGCGTGCCACTTCCCGCTGGAGACCCCGGTCGCCGAACCCGGCGTGCACTGATCTCCCACCCCCCGACGACCCGGCCGGGCGGCCTCAGGCGCCGTCGGGGCCCAACCCCGGCGACGGCGGCGGGCCCCCCACATCCGAGGCCGGTCGGTCCAGGAGCTCTCCGAGGAAGGCGACGAGCGCGCGTGCATCCGCAGCGTTCGACGACATGCCGAAGGACACGCGCAGCGCGCTGACGCCGGTCGAGCGCCGTGCCCGCATCGATTCGTCCACCTCGCACAGCGAGACGGGGACGCCCGCCGACAGGAACGGACGGAGGTCCTCGGCGTCGAGATCACGAGCTGTCTCGCCTGCGCCGGGGTTGCAGAAGCACCCGGTGCGCAGCGAGATGCCTCGAGCCGACGCGAGTTGCTCGACACGCCGGTCCGACAGCTCGTGGCCCTCCGGGTCGGCCATGACGAACGCTATCGTCGCACCTCGCAACGACGCCGTGTCAGGGCCCAGCACCTGCACCAGCGGCGCCCCACCGGCGTGGCGGAGGCGG
>JAFDWA010000369.1 GCA_018268735.1 Actinomycetota bacterium
GTCGACGTGACGATAGCGGGGGTACAGGTCAAGGACGCGAACGGCGATCCAGTCGAAGCAGAGGTCGTTGGTGACCGAGTGCGGCGTATCGGACCCGGCGGCACGGCCACCGTGACCGTTCGGATGGAGCCGGAGGTCGAGGACCCGGGGTTCAAGGTTCCGCCGGTCACAGAGGAAGACAAGTTCGACGTCACCCTCGACGCGACCTACCAGGTGCTCCCGAAGGACCTCCTCGCTCGCGTCACCACCACGCCGACGACGGGGACCGTCAACGGCACGCACGTGGTCGACGCCAGTCGGACCTTCGGTCGCACCATCCGCGAGTTGGTCACCGTCTTGGCCATCTTGCTGCTCATCGCGCTGATCCTGCTGTGGCTCTACCGCCGCTTCATTCAGCTCCCCAAGCTCGTCGGGGTCTTCGTGGTGGACAAGGCTGTCGATGCCGACCGCGCTGTCATCCCGCTCAAGGGCAAGAAGCAACGGATCACCGCGAAGGACGTCCCTGGCGCGGGCGGGGCGAAGGTCGAACTGTTCACCCGCCGCGGCAAACCGAAGCGCGTCTACGCCCGCGTCGAGACTCCGCCCTTCTTCGAGGTCGAGGACCGGCGTCGCGAGAAGGTCATCACCGAGGAGACCGAGATCCGGGTCAACCGTTATCGACTCGGGGGTGGCAGGATGAAGTACTGGCCGAAGGCGCCCGAGCGTGACTGAGCTTCGGGGACAAGACAACCAAGCGAGGGAACGTTGAGCGGACGCAGGACGGCATTGGACGAAGTCGAGTTCGGCGCGGTGCCGACACGTGGACTGGCTGACGGGGCTGCACTGAAGCCGATCTCGGCTGCTGTGGTGATCGGCATCGGCGGCAGCGGCATTCAGACCATCACCCGTCTGCGCTCTGCGGTGCGCGCCGAGCGGCCAGACCAAACGGCGATCGACTCCCTGAAGTTCCTCGGCGTCGATGCGGTCGACCTCACCTCACAGCAGCCCCCGCTCCCTGACGGCGTATCGCTCGACGTCGGCGAATTCTTCAACCTCACCGAGGATCCCTTCCAGGCGTCGGTCTACGTGCGGGGCCAGCTTCCGACCGACACCTACCTCCAGCAGTGGTGGGACCCCGACTACCAGCCCCCGATGGGCCCGATCACCGAAGGCCTCAAGCGCGAGCGCATGCTCGGCCGACTGGCGTTCCATCGTGTCCGCCAGGACCTGATCACCAAGATCGGTCACGCGATGAGCGGAGCGATCTCCATCAGCAAGCACCTCGGAACCGGCGGCCAGGCGAACGGTCTTCCGACCATCCCCGTCTACATCGCCTGCTCCTCTGCGGGCGGAACCGGCAGCTCCGGCTTCCTCGAGGTCGTCTTCGCTGTGTGGCAGGCCGCGCAGTCTGGCGGGTACTACCCCGAGATCCGAGCGTTCATCTACCTGCCGTCGGTGTTCCGAAACGCCGTGACCAAGGCACCAGGGGGACTCGTCGCAGCGAAGGCGCAGGAGGCGAACACCTACGCGTTCTTCCGCGAGGTCGACCACTTCTGCCGCTTCAGCTCGCACCTCGGGCGGTACTTCGGCAGGCCCCCCGAGAACGGCGGACCTGACATCCCCGATGGCGACCTTCTGAAGCAGGTCTACGTCATCGACAACACCCTGCGGGGCAAGACGGAGATCTCCTCCATCGGGGACATGTACGAGATCGCCGCCGAGGCGATGTACCACTTCACGCTCACCAACGTCGGCATGCCGCTCGTGGGTGTGGACGCCACCAACACCGACCGGGCGTTGGCCGACCTCGACGAATTCGACAAGCCGCGCCGATACTGCGGCCTCGGCATTGCCCGAGTGGTGTTCCCCGGTGAGACGCTGCGTTACCACCTCGTGAGCGGCTACATCGATTGGTACCTGCGAGAGTCCCTCCTCGCCGTGCCCAAGGAACTGCGCACGCTCGTTCGAGACCACGACCTGGTGGCCAAGCTGGAGGACCGCTTCAACACCCTTGAGGCCGAAGCGGGCTCCCTCGACGTCGACGACGATGTCCAGGACTTCTTGGACATCGTCGAGGTGGCGACGAGCGAGCTCGAGCGCATCCCTGAAGCTGCCGAGGCGGAGAAGCACATCCGACAGGTCGAGCGCCGGTCACCGGGAGCGATCCGGTCAGTGCAGGAAACGGCCCGAGGTCGCAACCGGCTGATGCTGGACACCACCGAGGACTTCATCGAGGAGACCATCTTCCGGTCCGGCTACGGCATTGCGTTCGCTGCGGAAGCGCTCCGGGTCCTGAGCAAGCAGCTCAACTCGATCCTCGACCGCGCCGATATCGACACCACGCAGCAGGTCGCCGGACGCGTGGATGCGGAGGAGCAGGTTCGCAAGCTGCTGAAGGATCTCTACGCCGCGAGTCGGCGCAACCTCCACGAGAGGATTGCCGCTCGCCTCGTGGCGGTCGTCGGCAAGGACGAGACCAAGCCCGAGATCGCTGCGCGCCTCGGCCGCGCCATCCAGGTCTGGGTCCAA
>JAFDWA010000036.1 GCA_018268735.1 Actinomycetota bacterium
AGAGACGGTCGAGGTGGAACCCGACCCTCGCCTGATCCTCCTCATCGAGGGCCAGGTACCAGTCCCGAACCTCCGGTTCGAGCTCCACCTCACCCCACGACATAGCGCATATGCTATACCCCGTTGCCATCTTGCCCCAAGAAGCAACTCGCACCCCGAGAGTCCGTCGGACCGGGGTCCGCGTCAGATCCCACACCTGCCGTTCCGGCCAGTTCGGTCGAGAGCGACTCGCCGAGAGACTCGCCCACTGTGCGGTCACCGACGGTCAGATCGAACCGGCACAGGCGCATCATCTCTCTGCGTTTCCGTGTCTGGTCTCACCCTTGCGCGGCCTTCGTCCTGGGTGGCAGCCGGCCGTGGACCAGCTTGTGGCCGGTGCGCCAGACGCGTCGGCGGGTGTCGAGCGTGAGGTTGGCCGACACCTTCCGTGGGCGCCGCTCGACCGGGTAGCAGCGGATCCGTTCCCACATCGCCGCCACGACGACCGCGGCGGTCTCATCGCGGCTCCACGCCCCGCAGGTCGAGAACTTCGCGGTCAGGTTCTTCACCGCGGGCATCATCGCCTGCAGCACCGTCCTCGCGGCAAGGTCATAGTCGCCCGCGTGGCGGAGCAGCACGAGCAGGATCGCGTCGGATTCCTCGATGTGTCACCTCAGGCCGACCCCGGTGGACGTCGTGGGTCTCAGCGGTGGCATCGAGATCGCCGTGGGTCTCGCTCACAGCTGCGCAGTGCTCGCCGGTGGCACCGTCAAGTGCTGGGGACGGAACGACGCCGGACAACTCGGCGACGGCACCACGACCAACAGGTCGACGCCGGTGGACGTACCAGGCATCGAGCCCTGATCGTCTGGGTCGGACTGGAGAGGCGCCCCGGCCTCGGTGAGAGTCAGATGGGATCGCTGGACTGGACCCCATCGGTCGCGACGTAGCCGGTCCAGTTGGTCCCGTCCCAGTAGCGGTACTGGTGACGCCCGTAGGCATCGGGATACCAGCCGGCAGGGGCTGACGGTGCGGGTGCGTGCTCCGGCGGGACCGGCTCCATGCCCGTTGCGGTTGTCGACGGGAGCCAATCCTCGTCTGCTGCGCTGTCGTCCTCGTCGGATTCGTCGGTGATCGTGTCGGGGCGACACCGAACCTGCATGACCGGATCCAACCCGGGCGTCGCGTCGATGTAGATCCCGACACGGACGGTGACTCCGTCAGGTGCGAAGCTGCGCCATCGGCTCTCGTCGCGCCTGGAGAGCCTTCCGACCGGGCGACCGATCGGTGTACCCGCCTCGAGTTGCGCCTTCGTGAAGACACCAGGGTTGTCCTCCGGCGTCACGAGCAGGACGACCTCGAGATCCTCGCCACGATCGAACACCAACCCATCACGGATACCCCGGACCCATCCCCCATCGCCGGGCCCGACGCCCACCCACGCGGCGATCTCGTCAATCGACCTGTTGCCGCCCGGAACGCCGACCACCTTGCAGGACATGACAGCCGGATCATCGGAGAGGAGCCGTCGACTGCCACCGGTTCCGTCGACGCAGTCGACGTTCATCACCAGATCCGAAGCGGCAGAAGACCGCAGAGCGGTGCCACCGAGCGGCTTCGCCGATCCGATCAGCGCCGTGTCACGAATCCCCGTTCCCGGCAGCGACACCGTCCGGCGGATCTGCCCCTTCGAGTTCGCCGAGACACGCAGCCCCTTGACTCCCGAGGACACCGACAACCCGGACTTGGTGGCGGTGATCCGGAACGGCCCGATCTTCTTCGACTTCCTGAACACCGCCATCGAGGAACCCTCCGTCAGAGCGACACTACCGAGACGAGCAGCGACGGTCACCGGATCGTGACCGCCTCACAACGCGGTGCTCGCCGGCGCCCGCCACGGCAGCGAGCCTCAAGGCGAGCGCAGCTCGAGGTCCGTCCCGAACGGCAGCATCGAGGATCGCCACGACCTGCTCGGGTTCCGGGCGAGCGGTGCGACGACCGGTCTCGAGCGCGGGTGCCGCTTCAACGACCGGGGTGGTGCGCAGCATCCGCCGCGAGATCCCCCACGACAGCGCCGCCCGCAACGAGGAGACACGGCTCCTGACAGCGCCTTCGCCGACCCCGCCGCGGCGCATCTTGGCGAGCCACGCGTCGATGCGGAACGGGTCCAGGTCGACGAGGCGTACCGCGCCCAGATCCGCGGCGATCAAGACCCTTGCAGTTTCAGGGGTCTGTGCTACTCGATGCGCAGGCCGGAGATCGCCCGAGAGATGACCAGCTGCTGGATCTGCTCGGTGCCCTCGAAGATGTCGAAGATCTTGGCGTCGCGGTGCCAGCGCTCGACGGGGTACTCACGGGTGTAGCCGTAGCCGCCGAGGATCTGGATCGCCCGCTCGGTCACCCAGACCGCGGTGCGCCCCGCCATCAGCTTCGACATCGAGCCCTCGGCGTTCTTGTAGCCGCCGCCGTTGCGCGACAGCCACGCGGCCCGGTGCACCATCAATCGCGCAGCGTCGATCTGGGTCGCCATGTCGGCGAGCATGAACGCGATCGACTGGTTCATGATGATCGGCTTGCCGAACGCGTAGCGCTCCTGGGCGTACTGCAGCGCGTACTCGTAGGCGGCTCGTGCGACGCCGATCGCCTGGGCGCCGACGGCCGGGCGGGTGGCCTCGAAGGTCGCCATCGCCGGCTGCTTGCCGGAGCTGACCTGCGGGTTCTTCTGCGCCTCACGCGCCCGGGCGAGCTTCTCGTCGAGCTTGTCCTTGCCGCCGAGCAGGCAGTTGCCGGGGACCCGGACGTCGTCGAGGACGACCTCTGAGGTGTGGCTCGCACGGATGCCGTGCTTCTTGTACTTCTGGCCCATCGAGAGGCCCGGGGTGTTCGGCGGGACGATGAAGCTCGCCTGACCACGACCCTTCAGCTCGGGCTCGACCGCGGCCACCACGACGTGGACGTCGGCGATGCCGCCGTTGGTGATCCACGCCTTGGTGCCGTTGATCACCCACTCGTCCTTCGCCTCGTCGTACACGGCCCGCGTCCGCAGCGACGACACGTCGGAGCCGGCGTCGGGCTCCGAGACGCAGAAGGCGCCCAGCGCGATCTTCTCCGGGGTGCCGTAGCACTGCGGCACCCACTCGAAGACCTGCTCGGGGGTGCCGTTGCCGGCGATGCCCGCAGCGGCCAGACCGCTGCCCATGATCGCCAAGCCGATGCCGGCGTCACCCCAGAACATCTCCTCGATCGCGACCGGCATGGTCAGACCCGTCGGATCCGCCATCATCGCCTGGGCCATGAAGTCGATCGAGTACAGACCGATCTTGGCGGCCTCCTCGACGATCGGCCAGGGGAACTCCTCGCGCTCGTCCCACTCCTCGGCTGCGGGTCGGACGACGCCTTCGGCGAAGTCGTGGATCCACTTCTGGATCTGGAGCTGGTCCTCGTTCAACTCGAGGGAGAAGTCGCTCATGGGTGACCGTCCTGTGTGCCTCGCGGGATGTTACCGACCGGTATGTTACCGATGGGTAACCGCGAGGGCAACGCCTGACGGGACCGTCCACGACGCCCGATGCACGACGCCCGATGCACGATGCCCGATGCCGGATGCCGGATGCCGGATGCACGACGCCCCCTGCTGGAAGCGCACCCCGCGACCGGAGGGCGCTCGTCAACCCCGACGGACCGTGGTGCCCTCCGCTCCGTCCTCCACGATCCAGCCGAGCGACACCAACTCGTGGCGCAGCGCGTCCGCGGTCGCCCAGTCGCGCTCGGCCCTCGCCCGATCGCGTGCACGGGCCAGCTCGGCGACGTCGTCGGGGACGAGGTCCGCCGAGGCGTCGCGCAGCTCCAGACCGACGGCGTGCAGCATCGACAGCCAGGCGGCGACGAGCGGCGACGCGCCGCGGAGGTCGCCGGCGTCGAGCAGCGTGTTGATCCGGGTCACGAGACCGAACGCGAGCGCCATCGCCTGGGGGGTTCCGAGGTCGTCGTCCATCGCCTGACGGAACTCGTCGAGCACCCGCTCATCGGGTTCGGCATCCGCCACGCCAGCGGCGGTGATCCGCCGGGCGAGGGCATCGAGGCGGTCGAGCGCCGCCTCGGCCTCGACGACGGTCGCGGTGGTCACCTCGACCGGCGATCGGTAGTGCGCCTGCAACGCGATCAGCCGGTAGGCGCGCGGATCGTGGGCGTCGAGGAGGTCCACGAGGTTCGTGAAGTTGCCGAGGGACTTCGACATCTTCTCTCCGCCCACCTCGACGAACCCGTTGTGGACCCAGCGACGGGCGAACTCGCGCCCGGTGGCGACCGCCTGCGCACGCTCGTTCTCGTGGTGCGGGAACGCCAGGTCCATCCCGCCACCGTGGATGTCGAAGTCCTCCCCGAGCAGGTCGAGGCTCATCACGACGCACTCGGTGTGCCAGCCCGGCCGGCCGTCACCCCACGGCGCCGGCCACGACGGCTCACCCGGCTTGGCGAACTTCCACAGGACGAAGTCCGCCGGGTGCCGCTTCGAGGACCCACCGACGATCGACCGCTCGCCACCGCCGACGACCAGGTCGTCGATCGACTGGTGCGCCAGCAGTCCGTAGCCGGGCACCTCGGCGACGTCGAGGTACACGCCGTCGGAGGTCACATAGGCCTTTCCCTGGTCGACGAGATCCGCGACGAAGGCGATCATCTCCATCACGTACTCGGTCGCGTGCGGGGTGTGGTCCGGCCGCTTGACGCCCATCTCGTCCATCGCGGACCACCAGACCGCCTCGCACTCTGCGGTGACCTCCTGCCACGGCCGATCCTCCGCCTCGGCACGGCTGAGGATCTTGTCGTCGATGTCGGTGATGTTCGAGACGTACACGACGTCGAAACCGGACCACTCCAGATACCGTCGGAGCACGTCGAAGACCAGGGAGAACCGCCCGTGACCGAGGTGGGGCGGCCCGTAGACGGTGGGGCCGCACACGTACATCGACACCCGCCCGGGTTCCCGGGGGTCGAGGGGGAGGACCTCACCGGCCGCGGTGTCGTACAGACCGATCATGGCGATCCACCCTACCGGTGGCCCTCGTCGGCATCGGTGGTGACGGTGCTGCTCGCGGTGCTCACGCCCACCGTGCTCGCCGGCGCGGTCGTCGTGGCAGCCGACGCGAAGGGGACCGCTGCGCTCGCCGTCATCGCCACCGGATCGCTCGTCGCCGCGGTGGCCACCGCGGCGGTCGTGGCGACGCGGGTCCGCCGCGAGGTCATCGACCCGCTCACCTCCGCAGCAGTGTCCGAACGCCTCACCGCCGAGGAGGCGACCGAGCGGACGCGGCTGCTGCAGGCCGCGCTCGAGGTACGTGACCGCTTCGACAGGGCCGTCGCGTCCGTCGACGTCGAAGCCGCGCTGCTGCGACTCACGGTCCGCGCCGCGAGCGAGCTGCTCTCGGACCACGACGTGGCCCTCCTGCTGTCGTTGCCCGAGGAGCCGCGCGTGGCGTGGTCGGTCCGGATGGTCGGCGACGAGCTCCTCCCTGCCGAGCCCGTCAGCGGGCGCCCCGGCTGCGTCGCGCTGGCAACAGGCCGAACGACCTCCACCCCCTCGGCCACCGCGCTCGGCGCGTGCGCGCACCTCGATCCGTCGACCACCGGCAGCGACTGCTCCGCCGTGTGCGTCCCGTTCACGCTGGCGGATCGCACCCTGGGCGTGGTCTGCGTCACCGGAGCCCCCGGCGAGCTCCCCGACGCCGATCGGACCACGACGCTGGAGCACATCGTCGTGACAACCGGCGACCGCCTCTCGCGCATCCGCCGGCGCAAGGGCCCGTCGACACCTGGCCCCATCGACGCCGTCACGGGACTGCCCACCGGCGTCGCGCTCCGCTCCCGGGTCGCCGAGCTGGTCCGCTCCCATGTGCCGTTCTGCGTCGCGTCGTTGCGCATCGACGGGACCGAGACGTTCAAGCGGGAGCACGGACCGGCGGGCTGGGACGACGCCCTCCGACTGCTCGCCGACACCACCGGCGGGACGCTGCGACCCGACGACGTCGTGTGCCGCCTCGACGACGACCGCATCGCCGCCGTGCTCGCCGGGTGCGCAACGGTCCAGGCCGCCGCGGCACTGGAGCGCGTCCGCGAGTCGTTGGTGCTCGCGCTCACGGTCACCGGCGTCGCCCACTTCACCTGCTCGGCCGGCCTCGTCGACGGCACCCGCACGACATCGGTGGAGGAGATCCTCCGACTCGCCGATGCCGCTGGTCAGGCCGCCTTGCTCCAGGGCGGCAACCGGGTCGTCGTCGCTCCATCGCCCTGAGCCGGTGACCCACCCGCAACGCCGGCGGACGGAGGGCCCGACGGCTCAGGCGAGGAGGTCGACGGGTTCGCGCCCGTCGACGATCCGCTGGACCCGGTCGAGTGCGCCGAGGGCCACCTCGCGCTGGGGCAGCACCCAGAACCGGCCGCTCGCCAACGCGGCCTGGACCGCCTCGGCGACCGTCTCCGGCGCGGCACCCGCGTCCACGTCGGCACGCACCCGGTCCGCCACCGCCTGAGCGACCGGCGACAGGTCCTCGTCGCCGACGCCGGCGGCTGCGAGCGAGTTCGCGGCGATCGGGGTGCGCACGTTGCCAGGGCAGACCACCGACGCGCGGACGCCCGGAGCGGCCCGAGCGAGCTCGTGGCGCACCGACTCCATGAGACCCACCACGGCGTGCTTGGTCGACACGTACGGCGCGAGCCCCGGCGTGGCGACGAGCCCCGCTCCCGACGCGACGGCGACCACGTGACCGAGCCCACGTGGTGCCATGACGCCCAGCGCTGCCCGTACGCCGTGCACGACGCCCCAGTAGTTGACCCGAACCTGCAGCTCCCACTGCTCGAGCGGGACCTCCCAGCTGAGCCCTGCCAGCACGACCCCGGCGTTCTGGACCGACACGGTCAACCCGCCGAGGTCCTCCGCAGCGGTGACGAGGCCCGCGTGGTGCGCAGGGTCGCCCACGTCGCCCACTGCGGTGACCACTCGCGTCGAGCGCGGGATCGTCGAGGCCGCGGCGTCCAGCAGTGCTCGACTGCGGTCCGCGAGCACCAGCGACATCCCCGCCTCGGAGAGTCGCCGCGCGACCGCAGCGCCGATGCCACCACCGGCACCGGTCACGATGGCGACGCCACCACCGGAGCCGGAACCCGCGGTGCGTGCAGCGCCGAACCCCATGGCATCGGACCGTAGTCCGAACGGCCGGTACCGTGAGCGGGCGTATGACCCCCAAGCCGACCCGATCCGTCCCCGACAAGCCGAGCATCGACGGCCTGGAGGCCCGCTGGGGTGAGCGGTGGGAGGCCGACGCCACCTACGCGTTCGACCGCACCGCCACGAGGGACGAGGTGTTCTCGATCGACACCCCGCCGCCGACGGTGTCGGGGTCGCTGCACGTCGGCCACGTCTTCAGCTACACCCACACCGACGTCGTGGCCCGCTACCAGCGCATGCGCGGCAAGTCTGTCTTCTACCCGATGGGCTGGGACGACAACGGGCTGCCGACCGAGCGACGCGTCGAGAACTACTTCGGGGTCGTGTGCGACCCTGCGGTCCCACAAGGGATGCCGGAGCTGCCCTCACCGGCGCCGACGAAGCGCCAGGAGTTCACCCACGTCAGCCGGCCCGACTTCATCGAGTTGTGCGAGCGGCTCCTGGTGCTCGACGAGGAGGCCTTCGAGGCGCTGTTCCGCCACCTCGGGCTGTCGGTCGACTGGTCCTACACCTACGCCACGATCGACGAGGCCAGCCGTCGCACCTCGCAGCTCGCGTTCCTGCACGACCTCGCCCGCGGCGACGCCTACTCCCAGGAGGCGCCGTCGCTGTGGGACGTCACGTTCCAGACCGCGGTCGCCCAGGCCGAGCTCGAGGACCGTGAGCGGCCCGGCGCGTACCACCAGCTGGCGTTCCACCTCACCGGCGGCGCGACCACCGCTGGGGGCGACACCGACGTGGTCATCGACACGACGCGACCCGAGCTCGTCATCAGCTGCGTGGCACTCGTCGCGCATCCTGACGACGAGCGGTTCCAGGCGCTGTTCGGGGCGACGGTCACGACCCCCGCGTTCGGCGTCGAGGTCCCGATCCTCGCCCACCCGCTCGCCGAACCCGACAAGGGCACCGGCATCGCGATGATCTGCACCTTCGGTGACCTCACCGACGTCACGTGGTGGCGCGAGCTCGACCTGCCGACCCGGGCCGTCATCGGACGCGACGGTCGGTTCCAGGCCGACGCTCCCGAGTGGCTCACCACCGACGTCGCACGGCAGCGCTACGGCCGCATCGCCCGAAAGGCCGCCGGCGGCGCCCGCGAGCAGATGGTGCAGATCCTCACCGAGACCGGTGAGCTGCTCGGCGACATCCGCCCGATCAGCCACCCTGTCAAGTTCTACGAGAAGGGCGACAAGCCGCTCGAGATCGTCACGAGCCGCCAGTGGTACATCCGCAACGGCGGCCGCTCCTCGACCCGACGCGACGAGCTCATCGCCCGGGGCGGGGAGCTCAACTGGGTCCCTTCCTACATGCGCCACCGCTTCGACAACTGGGTCGGTGGGCTCGCCGGCGACTGGCTGATCTCACGCCAGCGGTTCTTCGGCGTGCCCTTCCCCCTGTGGTATCCGCTCGACGCCGACGGCGAGGTGGACCACGACCACCCGATCCTGCCCGACCCGTCGACGCTGCCCGTCGACCCGCTCGCCGAGCCGGCACCCGGCTACAGCGAGGACCAGCGCGGCCTCCCCCGCGGCTTCGTCGGCGACCCCGACATCATGGACACGTGGGCGACGTCGTCGTTGACCCCCCAGATCGGCTGCCGGTGGGTGGACGACCCGGACCTGTTCGCACGCACGTTCCCGATGGACCTGCGACCGCAGGCCCACGACATCATCCGCACCTGGCTGTTCTCCACCGTGCTGCGCAGCGACCTGGAGTTCGACTCGCTGCCGTGGCGCAACACCGCCCTGTCGGGCTGGATCCTGGATCCGGACCGCAAGAAGATGTCGAAGTCGAAGGGCAACGTCGTCACGCCGCTCGGCCTGTTGGAGCATTACGGCTCCGACGGCGTCCGCTACTGGGCCGCCAGCGCCCGGCCCGGCACCGACACCGCTTTCGACGAATCGCAGATGAAGGTCGGTCGGCGGCTCGCGATCAAGCTCCTGAACGCGTCGCGGTTCGCGCTGTCGTTCGGATCGGTCGATCCCGCTGCGCCGGTGACCGAAGCGCTCGACCGGGCGATGCTCGCTGAGCTCGCCACGCTCGTCGAGGAGGCCACCACGGCCATGGACGGCTTCGACCACGCCCGCACCCTGGAACGCACCGAGATGTTCTTCTGGCGCTTCTGCGACGACTACCTCGAGCTGGTCAAGGGCCGCGCCTACGGCCCCGAGGGCACCGGCGAGCCGTCGGCCGCGACGGTGTCGGCCCGCGCCGCGCTCGCCACCGCCCTGTCGGTGCTGCACCGGCTCTTCGCCCCGGTGCTCGTCTACACCTGCGAGGAGGTCTGGTCGTGGTGGATGGAGGGATCCGTCCACCTCGCCGACTGGCCCGACGCGACGGCGCTGCGCGCAGCTGCAGCAGACGGGAACCCGGTGGCGCTCGACGTCGCCGGCGCCGTCCTGTCGGAGCTCCGCGGCGCGAAGTCCGCAGCGAAGGCGTCGATGCGCACGCCGGTGGTCCGGGCTGTCGTGACCGACAGCGCCGAGCGCATCGAGGTGCTGCGCAGCGTCGCCGGCGACGTCGCCGAAGCAGGCAGGGTCGCCGACCTGCAGCTCGTCGACGGCGACGCGTTCGGCGTCGAAGCGACCCTCGGGGAGCCCGAGGCCTGAGCTCAGGGCCCGAGCCGGCTCAGCGTGAGCGGCGGACCCGCACCCGCTCGTGGCCCTCGACGCGGCCCTGCTTGAGATCGACCATGCGGACCAGCACCCGGTAGAAGCGGTCCGGCTCGCTCACATCGGTCATCGCCCGGAACGCCGAGCGCTCGTTGGCGCTCTCGATCCGGATCGTCGCCGAACCCGCGACCCACTGCATCAACGTCTCGCTGCGGCTGACGTCGGTGATCTTGCCCCATGGGATGAACTCCATCCGCCGGTGCAGCACTCCGGTGATCCGCAGCACCCGGAGATCGGTGATCACGTAGCGGGTGAAGCGCTTGCGCAGCCAGTCGAAGCACAGGTAG
>JAFDWA010000370.1 GCA_018268735.1 Actinomycetota bacterium
CCGCGACGCCGACGGCGACGGCATCGTCTGCGAACGCTGAGCAGCACACCCTCGGCGACGGCATCGTCGTCGCTACCATCGCCGCTGTGCCGGTCGGCTCCCCCGCATCCTTCGGCTCGTGTCCCCCGGCGGACCGGCTGCTGCCCTGCGACCCGACCGTCCGCGCCGTCGCACGGGAGCTCCTCGCGCACTCGGGAGCGCTGCCGATCATCAGCCCGCACGGCCACGTCGACGCAGCGATCTTCGCCGAGGACCGACCGTTCGACGATCCTGCGATCGAGCTCATCACCCAGGACCACTACGTGCTGCGGATGCTGCACAGCCAGGGCATCGCGCTCGAGTCCCTCGGCCGGCGACCGCTCGAGGGGTCCCCAGAGCGGAGCGACGGACGCGACATCTGGCGCACCTTCGCCGAGCACCTCCACCTGTTCGCCGGAACGCCGTCACGGATCTGGTTCGAGCACACCCTCGAGCACGTGCTCGGCTGGAGGGGACGCCTGTCGTCGATGAACGCTGACGATGCCTACGACCACGTGGTCGAGGTGCTGGGCCACGACTCGCATCGTCCACGTTCGCTCTACGACCGCTTCGGCATCGGAGCGCTCGCGACCACCGACGCCGCGCTCGACGAGCTCGGCCACCACGCGACGCTCCGTGCGAGCGGCTGGGACGGCGTCGTGGTGCCGACGTTGCGGCCGGACGACGTGGTGGACCCCGATCGACCCGACTTCTCGGCCAACCTCGATCGGCTCGCAGAGTCGACCGGCCGGGACACGTCGAGCTGGAGCGGCTACCTCGACGCGATCCGCCAGCGTCGCCACACGTTCATCGCCGCGGGGGCGACCGCGACCGACCACGGACCGCCGACCGCGCGCACCGCGGACCTCGACCCGCACGCAGCGGCACGCCTGTTCGACCGGGTCCGTGCCACGACGCCGAGCGCCGAGGACGCCGAGTTGTTCCGTGCCCAGATGCTGACCGAGCTGGCGTCGATGAGCATCGAGGACGGCCTGGTGATGCAGCTGCACGCCGGGTCGTGGCGCAACCACGACCCGGCAGCGTTCGACCGCTTCGGACCCGATGTCGGCGCCGACATCCCGACCCGGATGGACTACGTCGGTGCACTCAAGCCGCTCCTCGACCGGTTCGGCAACGACCGCCGCCTGACGTTGGTCGTCTACACGCTGGACGAGAGCACCTACAGCCGCGAGCTCGCTCCCCTCGCGGGCTACTACCCGGCGCTGCGGCTGGGGCCGGCGTGGTGGTTCCACGACAGCCCCGAAGGGATGCGCAGGTACCGGCGCCTCGTCACCGAGACCGCCGGGTTCCACAACACCGTGGGGTTCAACGACGACGCTCGGTCGCTGCTCACGATCCCCGCCCGCCACGACATGGCCCGCCGCATCGACGCCGGCGTCGTCGCCGAGATGCTCCTCGACGGCCGCATCCACGACGACGAGGCGTTCTCGCTCGTCGAGGAGCTCGCGGTCGGACTCGCGGCCCGGACCTTCCGACTCGGCGACCCGACACCCCGTCCGACATGAGCTGCGTGGCGCTGATCGGCCTCATGGGCTCCGGCAAGTCCACCGTCGGAGCGCTCCTCGCTGCCACCTCCGGCGCCGCCCTCGTCGACGTGGACCGGGTGATCGAGGCGCGGACCGGGCGCACCGTCCGCGAGCTGTGGGAGGAGGGCGGCGAGGTCGCGTACCGACGGCTCGAGAGCGAGGTGTGCCTCGACGCGATCGCCGGCGGAGATGGCGAGGTTGGCGAGGCGGGCGAGGACGTCGTGCTCGCTGCACCGGGCGGCGTGGTCCTCGACGCCGGGGTTCGACAGGCGCTCGGGACCTGCACGGTCATCTGGTTGCGAGCACAGCCCTCGACCCTCGCTGCACGGGTCCAGGTCGGCGATCACCGACCCCTGCTCGGAGCAGACCCGGCGACGGTGCTCGCCGCGATGTCGACCGACCGAGCAGCCGTGTACTCGGAGCTCGCGGACCTCACCATCGACGTCGACCGCATGACCGCCGAGGACGTCGCTGCGGCGATCCTCGAGCAGCTCGAGCCTGCAGACACCCCAACCGCCGCAGACGAGCCAGATACCGCCGACCCGACAGCGACAGCGAACCCAGCAACCTGACCACGGAGGAGCCGGCCGATGCTGCGCCCGCAGGACAACGAGACACGCGAGACCAAGCGCCTCGACGGGCTGTGGGAGTTCGCCCCGGACCCGGACGGCACCGGCCGAGCCGAGGGCTGGTGGCGGGGTCCGCTCCCGGATCCCCGCCCGATGCCGGTGCCGTCGAGCTTCGACGACGTGACCGTCGACCCGGCGGTCCGGCGCCTCATCGGCGAGGCGTGGTACCAGCGGACCGTCCACGTCCCGACCGGTTGGGACGGCCGACGGATCATCGTGCGCTTCGATGCTGCGACGCACCGCGCGGCGGTCTGGGCCGACGACACGCTCGTCGCGGAGCACGAGGGCGGCTACACGCCCTTCGAGGCCGAC
>JAFDWA010000371.1 GCA_018268735.1 Actinomycetota bacterium
CGTCGACCTCGACGAGGATCACTGCGACGTGCTCGCGCATGCTGAGGCCGGCGGCGACGAGCGCGACGCGCTCGTCGAGCGCCGCCCGGTTCGCGAGCCCAGTGAGGTGGTCGTGCAGCGCCTGGTGCCGGAGTCGCTCCTCGGTCCGGACCG
Organism: Actinomycetota bacterium; assembly: GCA_018268735.1. GTDB lineage: Bacteria > Actinomycetota > Acidimicrobiia > Acidimicrobiales > Microtrichaceae > Dermatobacter. The sequence goes on from JAFDWA010000371.1 coordinate 154, forward strand.
ACTCGGTGACGTCGTCGATCGTGACGCCGAGGCAGCCGTCGCTCAGGCGGTCGATCCGCAGGTCGACGATCGTGTCGGGGACCTCGGCGAAGCTCAGGCGCCGAGCGGTGAGCGACTCGCCGGTGTGTGCGACGTCGAACAGCGCTGACTGCAGGAGCCGGGCGCTCGGACCGTCGAAGATCTGCTCGAGGTGCCCGCCGTCGAGCACCGCCGGATCGAGGTCGAACAGCCGACGAGCGCTGTCGTTCGCCGATCGGAACACCACCGTCGACGGATCCTGTCGGTCCACGAGCTCGAACAGGAGGCTTCCGTGGTGGGAGATGTCGGCGACCTCGGCGAGCCGTCTGGTCCGCTGCTGCTCCCTGGCGCCGGCGGAGGCGTCGATGAGCGACCCGCTGACCGGTTCGCCGGCGCGGGTCCTCGCCATGCGCACGACCATGGGTCGGTAGTCGCCCGACGCGGTCAGCAGGCGCACGACCGGCTCCGCCACGTCGGTCGGTGGCGGGGGGTCGCCGAGCAGGCTGCGCAGGTCGATCGTGGGCTCGTCGGTGCTCGGCAGCGGTGCAGCGGATCGGAACGCGGCGAGGTCGTCGGGGTGCACGAGCCGGCGCAGCGTGCCGGGCGTGCGGAACGCGGTGGCCTCCCACCCGAGGAGGTCGACGACCGAGGAGGACACGTAGTGCCCGTCGTGGTCCTCGGCGACCTGCTGGAACAGGATCACCCCCGCGTCGAGGATCGCCCGGTCGTAGCCGACCCGAACCGCTGCGACGGCCCCCTCTGTGCGCCGCTTGCGGCCGAACATGGTCGAGGATGCTAGCGGAGCGCCACCTGGGCTTCTGTGCCCATGCGCGTCGCTACGATTCCGGCGGTGAGCACGGATCCCGGCTTCTGCGCCGACACCGGCTGGGCGTGCGGACCGGTGTTCGACGCCACCGGCAACGAGACGCTCGCACGGGTGGTGGGTTGGCTCTCGGAGAAGCCGCTGCAGATCGCCGGCATCCTCGCGTTCGCGTACCTGGCGAACCGTGCGATCAGCATGGTGATCAAGCGGGCCGGCCAGCGCATGGCCGACAACGCCGACCGTCTCGGCGGCTACGTCCCGGACCGGCTGCGGACCCAGCGGCTCGACGGTCGCGCGGTGGCCCGAGCTGCGACGATGTCGACGATCGCGCGCTCCATCGCGACGGCGGTCGTCGTGAGCGTCGCAGCAGCGTGGATCCTCGCGGTGATCGGCGTCAGCCTCGCGGCCATCGTCGCCTCGGCAGGTGTCGTCGGTGTGGCGTTGGGCTTCGGCGCGCAGAACCTCGTGCGCGACGTGCTCGCCGGGTGGTTCATCGTCGTGGAGGACCGCTACGGCGTCGGCGACGTGATCGACGCGGGAGCACCCGCGGTCGGAACCGTCGAACGGGTGACGCTCCGCTCCACCCGTCTGCGCGACATCAACGGCACCGTGTGGCACGTCGCGAACGGCGAGATCGTCCGGGTCGGCAACAAGAGCCAGAGCTGGTCCCGGGCAGTGGTGGACATCGTCGTGTCGCCCGAGGCGGACGTGGACCGTGCGTGTCGGATCCTCGGAGAGGTGGGAGCGACGTTGCGCACCGACGACGAGTGGTCCGAGGTGGTGACCTCGGATCCGAACGTGATGGGCGTGCAGCGGATCGACGCGCTCGGCGTCACGCTGCGCGTCGTCCTCGACACGGCGCCCGGTGAGCAGTTCCCGGTCGAGCGCGAGTACCGCCGCCGCGTCCTGCGCTCCTACGACGACGCGCACGTCCCGCTCGCGGGGCCGTACTCGCCCGCAGGGCTGGATCCGTCGCAGCGTCCGCAGGGATCCACCTGAGGCGAACCGCCGACCGCTACGTTCAGCTGCGGACGGAGTTCCTCGCCGTGTCGCGCGGCAGGGCCTGCTCGCCGATCTCGTGCATCGGTACCGCCGGCGTTGCACCAGAGCAGGAGGAGCTCATGAAGAAGATGGCGCTACCGCTCGGAGCGCTGGCCGGGGCGTTCCTCGTGTTCGCGATCTGGCGAAGTCCGTCGGCTGCCGCCGGTGACGTGACCCACATCCTCGGCAACGTCGGGACGATCCTCCAGGAGGCCCTGTCGAAGGTGTCGGACTTCATCGGCAGCTTCGGCCATTCGTGACCGCTGCACGCGGGCGCATCCCGCGTCGATGGAACCCGGATCGGATCGTCGACGACTACCTGGTCGGCGACGAGGTGGTGAAGCTGGAGACCACCCGCTCGTTCCGGTCCTGGCTGATGGAGCAGGCGCTCGTCGTCGTGGTCGGACTCGTCGCCTTCCTCGTCCTCGCGACGATCGGCACCGATCTGACGATCGCCCTCGCGCTCGTCAC
>JAFDWA010000372.1 GCA_018268735.1 Actinomycetota bacterium
CGGGCGACGACCTTGACCCCTCGGTCGTGGCCGTCCAGGCCGAGCTTCGCGACGAGCACGCGCCCCCTCGAAGGTGACATCGGCACCATCAGCGCCCGGCCTCCATCAGCCCGCCCCCATCAGATCGCCTCATCATCTGCCTCATCAGATCGCCGGTGCCTCGCTCCACCAACCGAACACGTCACCCATCGCACGCATGGTCTCGCCGAGCGTCGCCCGCACACGGGCGGCCGCGACGAGCGTCGGCATCAGGTTGACCGTCGGATCCGCGGCCTCGATCCGGAGCTGGTCGAGCACGGCACGGACGGCGTCCTCGGAGCGCTCGGAGCGCACCCTGGCGAGACGCTTGCGCTGCTGGTCCTCGACCACCGGGTCGATGTAGAGGATGTCCGGCGGGGCATCCTCGTTCCCCTCGAGGTGGTCGGTGACGCCGACGACGCGGTAGCGGCCGTCGTTGAGCCGTCGCTCGAGGTCGTAGGCGGACTCCGCGATCTCGGCCTGGAACCACCCCTCCTCGATGCCTCGGATCGCACCTTCGAGCATCGAGCCGTCGCCGATGTCGCCGATGCGGGCGAGCAGTCCCTCCGCCAGCTCCTCCATGCGGTCGGTCAGGGACTCCACGTACCAGGCTCCGCCGAGCGGATCCGCGACGTTCGCGACCCTCGACTCGAGGGCGACCACCTGCTGGGTCCGCAGCGCGATCCTCGCCGCCTTCTCGGTCGGCAGGGCGAGCGTCTCGTCCATCGAGTTGGTGTGGAGGCTCTGGGTCCCACCGAGCACCCCCGCCAGCGCCTCGATCGCGGTGCGCACGATGTTCACCTCTGGCTGCTGCGCGGTGAGCGACACCCCGGCGGTCTGGGTGTGGAACCGCAGCTGCAGCGACCGCTCTGCCGTCGCGCCGTAGCGGTCGCGCATCCAGCGTGCCCAGATCCGTCGCGCCGCGCGGTACTTCGCGATCTCCTCGAAGAAGTCGATGTGCGCGTTGAAGAAGAAGCTGAGCCGCGGCGCGAACGCGTCGACGTCGAGGCCTGCGCGCACGCCCTGCTCCACGTAGGCGAAGCCGTTGCCGAGCGTGAAGGCCAGCTCCTGCGCTGCGGTCGAGCCGGCCTCGCGGATGTGGTAGCCGGACACCGAGATCGGATGCCACCGCGGCATCTCCGCGGTGCAGAACCGCACCGAGTCGTCGACGAGGCGCATCGAAGGGCGTGGCGGGAACAGGAACTCCTTCTGGGCCTGGAACTCCTTGAGGATGTCGTTCTGCAGGGTGCCGCCCAACGCTGCCCTGGGGGTGCCGCCGCCCTCTGCCGCTGCGATGAACATCGCGAAGATCGGCGCTGCGGGCGAGTTGATCGTCATCGACGTCGTGACCGCGCCCAGGTCGATCGATGCGAACAGGTCCTCCATGTCGTCGAGCGTGTCCACCGCGACGCCGCAACGACCCACCTCGCCGAGGCACATCGGATCGTCGGAGTCCCGTCCCATCAAGGTCGGCAGGTCGAAGGCGACCGAGAGGCCGTCGCCGCCGTGGGCGAGCAGGTCGCGGAACCGCCCGTTCGTCTCGACCGCGGTGCCGAAGCCGGCGAACATCCGCATCGTCCACACCTTGGAGCGGTACATCGACGCGTACGGCCCTCGCGTGTAGGGGAACTGGCCGGGGAGATCGCCCGGTCGCGCGTCGGGCGGTCCGTAGACCGGATCCACCGGCACGCCCGACATCGTCGTCGCCTCGACCTGCCGCTTCGGGCTGGCGTCGTACGCGTCCGCCCACGCGGTCCAGGCGTCGTTGGGGTCGTCTGCGCCGTCCATCGATTCGATGGTAGATGCACAGCGACCCTGAAGCGCTGTGCCGAGCTGGGGGCGCCGGTCTACGTTCCGGTCGTGACCCGGACCCCTACCCCGCGCGGTCTCGCCGCTCTGGTCGTCGTGCTCCTCATGTTGCTGGCAGCGTCGTGCAGCGGCACCCAGACCACCACCGGGCCCTCGACGACCCGCCCGGCGACGACCCGCGCCACGACGGCGAGCACCACGGCCCCCGCCGAGGGAAGCGGTACGCCCCCAGGAGCGCCGTCACCGTCGCCGGGGTGCGGCCGCAGCACTGCACCCCCGGTGACCGACGAGCGACGGACCGTCACCTCCTCGGGCGTCGAGCGGTGGTACCTCCTCACCGTCCCGCCAGCCCACACGGGGTCACAGCCGCTCCCCTTGCTGGTCGACTTCCACGGCCTCACAGAGGGCGCCGAGGTCCACACCAGGATGAGCGGGTTCGACCAGCTCGCCGGACCCGACGGATTCGTGCTCGCCACGCCGAACGGGACGAAGGACCCCGTGCAGTGGTCGGTCGCTCCGACCGGCAACGTGGATGTCACCTTCGTCGACGACCTCGTCGACCAACTCGGCCGGCAGCTGTGCCTCGACCTCTCCCGCGTCTACGCGACCGGCTTGTCCAACGGCGCGATGTTCAGCTCTGTGCTCGCGTGCCAGCGCTCGGACCGGATCGC
>JAFDWA010000373.1 GCA_018268735.1 Actinomycetota bacterium
GCGACCACCAGGACGACGACGATGATGAGCGGGCCGAGCATCGCCTCAGTCTGCCCCACACCAGACCCATGCCTCCACCTCCACCAACGCCCCGAGCGGGAGGCCGGCGACGGCGACGCAGGTGCGCGCCGGGCGGGGATCGGCGAAGTACTCGGTGTAGACCTCGTTCAGGCGCGGGTAGTCGGCCATGTCCGCCAGGAACACGGTGACCTTCGTGACCTGGTCAGCACGTGCCCCTTCCGACGCGAGCAGGGCGTCCAGGTTGGCGAGGGTCTGACGGAGTTGGCCCTCGAACCCGTCCGCCATCCCGTCGGGTCCGAGGCCGATCTGGCCCGACAGGACGAGCCAGTCGCCGGCTCGTCGGGCAGGGACGTACGGAGCGGTCATGGGCCCTGTCTACCCGCGCGACGTCCCGTCGACCCGAAGCCTGCCGAACTCGTCGTCGACGGTCGCCCACACGACCCACCAGCTACAAGTCCCACCAGCTACGAGTTCGACGGTGCACCGGTGGGCCAGTCCGGCGGCGTGCCGAGGAACCGCCACGTCGCGGCTGCGACCGAGGCGAACACAGCGTCGGACATCCGCACCGGCGGGGCGTCCGACTCGACCAGCTCGACGTCGATGTGCGGGGTGTCCGCGGCCCTGAGCACGCCGAGCGACCGCACCGTCAGATCGAGCACCTCTCCGTCTGCGGCGACTGCGATGCCCTCGGAGGTGACCCAGCTGTAGGCCATGTGGGCAGCGCCGATGCAGTAGGAGCGCGCCACGACCGGGTCGAGCAGCGCGCCGCCCTCGGCGCAGATCCGGATGCGCCGCTCGTGGACCGACGCGGTGGCCACGGCACCGTCACCGGTCCGGACCGTGACCCGCTCCGGATCGGCGTCCGTCGACGGCTCGACCGCGACGACCTCGCTCGTCGCTGCGACTCCCGCGAGCAGGACGATCGCCTCGGCCCAACCCGCGGCGCGCAGCGCGGCCGATGTGGGCGGCCCCACGACGTCGACCTCGACCACATCGAGCCCGGGTGCCACCGAGCGGATGCGCTCCGCGATGCCATCGGTGCGAACGACACGGACGACGCCCGTTCCATCGGCACGGATCCCCGCGGCGATCGGCGGACGCTTCGGCGCCGATCGACTGCAGTCCTCCCGGGACCACTGCACCAGCACTGGACGACCGTGCTCGTCCGCGAGCGCTCGTGCGACCCCTGGCAGCGGACTGGACCGCTTCGCCCCGAAGGCACCGCCGTTGGCGGCTGCCGACGACGGCGAACCGCCGGGCTCGCACCACGACGAGTCCGTCTCCACGTAGGCGGCGTCCACCCACCCGGTGCGAAGCGTCACCGTCCAGTCCCCCTCGGGCACCTCCAGGGGCGGCACCGGGTCCACGGTGCTGCGCCGGCCCTGGACCTTCCCGGCCGCGCCGCGTGCCGCAGCAAGGGTCCCCCCCGACACCCAGCCGTCGTCGGACCCCGAGTCGGGGACCGCGACCAGGCAGCTGCCAGGAGCCGTGTCCGCAGAGAAGCCGACCGCGCCCGCGACCACGTCGGGTCCCACGCGCTGGGGTGCCCCGAGCTCCAGCGTCGCCCGCCGGGAGGCGGCCTCGAAGTCCCGCTCCGCACGGGTCCCGTCCTCGTCGGTCCCTCCGATCACCTCTTCGGCGGCGGTGAGGATCGTCTGCCATCCGGTGCAGCGACACAGGTGCGCGGCGAGTGCACGTTCCACGGCACCGGGCCGGAGTCCGCTTGCCTGCCCGCTCGCCTGCCCGACCGACTTGCGGCGCAGCGACTCCAGGCGCACGACGATGCCGGGTGAGCAGAACCCGCACTGGCTCGCACCGTGCGCCACGAACGCCTCGACCCACCGTCGGCGAGCGGCCTCGTCGATGCCGTCGAAGGTCGTCACCGACCGACCCGCCACCCGTCGCAGCGGCGTCACGCACGCAACCCGGGCCGTGCCGTCGACGAGGACCGTGCAGCAGCCGCACTGCCCTTGCGGTGAGCAGCCGTCCTTGACGGACGTGGCCCCGAGCGGGCCGCGCAGGGCGTCGAGGAGCGTCGCGCCGTCGTCGGCGAGCACGACCTCGGCTCCGTCGAGCACGAAGCTCACCGTCGACGGCGGTCGCCGCGCCGAGGTCGCGGCCGCCTGCTCATCGCTGGAGGATGTGGGCTCGTTCGCTGTCACGTGATGGGACCTCCCGACCACCGGACGGTACCTTGCCGATCCGTGAGCAGGTTCCGACCCTCCGACCCGAGGTCCCTCCCACGTCGCGGGTTCCTCCGTGGCGGCCTCGCGGTCGGCGCGGCCACCGTGGGTGCGTCGGTGGCAGCGGCCTGCGGGGACTCGCAGGCGCAGGGACCGTCGTCGCCGGCCACGACGCCTGCGCACGCGCTGATCGCGGCGTTCCCGCAGGGCAGCGCACACATCCCCGCCGGGGTCCCGATGCGGCTCCCGTACCTGATCTCCGATCGCGAGGGCGTCCCCCTGTCGCGGATCG
>JAFDWA010000374.1 GCA_018268735.1 Actinomycetota bacterium
GGCCTGGTCCTGCCGGGTGACGTCAAGGACCTGGCGTCGAAGTCGTTCACGATCAGCGGTGCGGAGTTCCTCTACGGCGGCGTGATCTCCGCTGCGATCACGTTCGTCATCACCGCGGCAGCGATCTACTTCCTCATCGTCGCTCCGATGAACGCCTGGCGCGACCGGGGACCCAAGCCGGAGGACGAGAAGTCCAACGAGGAGAAGATGGTCGAGCTGCTGGAGCGGATCGCCGACAGGTCCTGACCGGTCCCGTCTGCGGTCGCCGTCAGCCGACGGTGACCTCGATGTCTGCTGCCAGCACCTCCGACAGCAGGCCGCTGCGTTCGGATGCCGTGTAGGACTCCAACGAGAGGTCCGCTCCGGCCGTGCCGACGAGCTCGACGCGCACGACGCCACCCTCGTCCTTCACCACGACGCGGTCCACGGCGCCGTCGTGGTTGCGATCCATCCCGATCGCGACACGCAGCATCGCCGCCATCGCCCGGACCCGTGACCGATCGGCGTCGTCGAGCGCTGCGAACTCCGGGTGCTTGTCCGACGGCCGGCTCTTCCGGTGGTAGCGGGCCACCTGGGCGATGAGCTCGATCTCGCGGTCGGTGAACCCCATGAGGTGCTCCGAGTTCCGGATCACGTAGTAGCTGTGCTTGTGGTGGGCGGAGTGGCTGATGAACAGCCCGACGTTCGCCAGGAGCGCAGCTGCGTGCAGCAGCTCCCGGTCGTCGTCGTCGAGCCCGAGCCGTCCGCCGAGCGCGTCGTGCAGCTGCAGCACCAGGTTGCGCACCTGGTAGGAGTGCTCCGGGTCGTCGTCGCAGAGCTCCACCAGGTGGTGCACCGATGCCGCGCGCAGCTCCGACAGGTGGTGCAGCGATCCGCCCCGGAGGCGGTGCAGGCCGTCGAGCAGGACGCCCTCCCGGAGCGCGTACTCCGACACCACCAGCTCCTCGATGCCGAGGGCGTCGCAGACCTGTTCGACCACGATCGCACCACCCAGGAGGATGTCCGCCCTGGCGTCGTCGATGCCGGGGATGCGTCGACGCTGCTCGGTCGTCGTCGCTGCTGCGAGGTCCTCGATGACGGCTCCGAGCGCCGTCCGCGTCAGCACCGCGCCGTTCAGCGTCTGCGGCGTCGGGTCACCTGTGCCGGCGATGGCCATCGACGTCAGCGCCTCGGCGGTGCCGGAGGTGGCGACCGCAACGTCGAACGCGTGTCCGGACGCGTCGCGCAGCATCGGGGCGAGCCGACCCCGGACGAACCGTCGACACGACGCCACCGCGCCCGGCTCGACGACGCCGTCGGGGAAGAACGACCGGGTCATCCGCAGCGACCCGAGCTTGATGGACCGTGCGTAGTCGACGACCTCGCGCCGGCCGAAGACGATCTCGGTGGATCCCCCGCCCACGTCGACGAGGACCATGTCCCGATCCCACAGCGGGAGCGCCTGCAGGGCACCGAGCCTGATGAGCCGCGCCTCCTCGTGACCCGAGATCACCTCGACGTCGACACCGGCCTCCTCGCGCGCCCGCGCCAGGAACTCCTCCGCGTTGCGGGCCTCGCGCACGGCCGAGGTCGCGACGGCGAACACCGTCGCGTCGTGGGCGGCGGCCAGCTGGCGACAGCGCGTGAGCGCATCGACGGTCCGGTCCACCGCGTCGGGTTCGAGGTGGCTCATCTCGCCACGGCCCGAACCCAGACGCACCATCTCCTTCAGGCGCGTGATCACCTCGAAGCGGTCGTTGCCGGCCACGCGTGCCACCACCATGTGGACGGAGTTCGTCCCGATGTCGATGGCGGCGAGCACCTCGGGGAACGGCGTCGAGGTACCCGAGCCGATGGGCGGGGCCATGTCGGCGAGTGTACGGGCGGTCGGGTCAGCTCCTCGCATCGCGCGAGGCTGCCGAGGTGGCACCCGAGCACCCGAACCTCGCGTCCACGCGCCCGCCTGGGTGGGACGACGGATGGGAGCGCTCCTGGGCCTGCTGCGTGGCCGACGGCGACGTCGCCGCGGATGCCGAGCCTGCGCGCGTGGTGCGCATCGACAAGGGCGGGATCACGACGTCGCGACGGCCCGGCGACGAGCAGCTCGTGGTCGCTGCGAAGTCGGCTCGACGGGTGGTGGTCGGCGACGTCGTGTCGCTCGACGTGGCGGCCGGACGCATCGAAGCCGTGCTCGACCGACGGACGGTCTTCGAGCGACGCTCCCCCGGCGTCAGCCGCGGCCAGGTGTCGGTCGAGTCCCGTGCCGTCGCCGCCAACATGGACCACGTCCTCGTGCTGCAACCGCTGGACCCCGGCCTGAACCCGCCCCGGCTGGCCCGCGAGCTGGTGCTCGCGTGGGAGAGCGGAGCGACGCCGATCGTCGTGCTGACCAAGGCCGACCTCGTGTCCTCGGTCGCTGTCGGAGCCCAGCTCGACGAGGCACACGGGCGCGCGCTCCGCGGTGCGGCGCGTGTCGTGTCGACATCGGTCGCCAACGCGCTCGCAGGCCACC
>JAFDWA010000375.1 GCA_018268735.1 Actinomycetota bacterium
CTCCGACCGCTCGTGAAGTCGGCGTCGAGCGGCCGCACAGCTGATCTCTCACGGCGGCACAGGGTGTCGGTCTCCGACGGCGGCGTGGTGACGATCACCGGCGGCAAGCTCACGACCTACCGCGAGATGGCCGCCGACACCGTCGACGAGGTCATCGCGTCGGTGCTCGCCCGTCGCTCCGGCTTCGCCGGCTACGAGCGGAGCCGGACTTCAGACCTCCCGCTGCGCGGCACCGCCGGTCACGACACCGTGCACAGGGCGGCGGAGGTGTACCCGGCGGTGGCGCCCGAGCACCTCGACCACCTCGCTGGCCGCTACGGCGGCGAGGCCCGCGTCCTGATGGCGCTGGTGCAGGCGGATCCGACCCTCGGCGAACCGCTCGTCGACGGCCTCCCGTACCTCCGGGCCGAGGCGGTGTTCGCGGTACGTCACGAGATGGCCCGGTCCGTCGACGACGTGCTGTCACGTCGGACGCGCTCCCGGCTCCTCGCCCGCGACGACTCCGCGGCGGCAGCGGAGGCGGTCGCCGGTGCCATCGCCGACGAGCTCGGCTGGGACGACGAGACGGCAGCCGCGTCCGCCGACGCGTACCGTGCGTCGATCGCTCACGAGCGCCGGTCCGCCGACCTCCCCGAGACGCACCTCTCACGCCTGCTCGGCGCCTGATCCGCTCAGATGCCGCGTCCGGGTCGATCGCTCACCCGCCGCTCGGGCTCCCAGGTCTTCCCGCTCGAGCTCTTCTTCGACCTGGTCTTCGTCCTCGCCGTCACGCAGTGCACGTCGATCATGTCGGCGGATCCCACGTGGGCCGGCATGGGCAGAGGGCTGCTCGCGCTCGCGGTGCTGTGGTGGGCGTGGACGGCATACGCGTGGCTGACGTCGGTGATCGACCCGGAGCAGGACGCGACGCGGGTGACGATGTTCGCTGCCATGGGAGCGATGCTCGTCGTGTCGGTGTGCGTCCCGCAGGCGTTCGGCGCGCTGGCGCTGACGTTCGCCGTCGCGTACGGCGTCGTCCGGGCCGTCCAGATCGTCCTGTTCGCACTCGCGAGCCCGGGCGACCGGGATCTGCGCCGATCCGTGGCGATCCTCGCGAGCAGCACCGCGTTCGCCGTCGGCCTGCTCGTCGGCGCAGCGTTCGTGGATCCACCGCTGCGGGAGGCGATGTGGGTGCTGGCCGTCCTGTTCGACCTCGGCGGGCCGTTCCTGTTCGGCTCGGCGGGATGGCGCCTGGTACCCGGCCACTTCGCCGAACGCCACGCAGCGGTGGTGATCATCGCGCTCGGCGAGTCGATCGTCGCCATCGGCGTCGGTGCCGCCCGGACCGACGTGTCGCCTCAGGTGATCGCCGCTGCGGTCCTCGGCGTCTTCCTCTCCGCTGCGCTGTGGTGGCTGCACTTCGACGTGGTCGCGCTCGCAACCGAGCGCCACCTCGGAGCGATGGAACCGGGCCGCGCCCAGAACGAGCTGGCGCGCGACGCCTACTCCTACCTCCACCTGCCGATGGTCGCCGGCATCGTGCTCATGGCGCTCGGCATGACGACCGCGATCGCGCACCTCGACCGACCCCTGCACCTCACCATCGCCGCGGCGCTCGCCGGTGGTGTCACGTCGTTCCTGTGGGGCCACGTGGCGTTCCGCTGGCGCTTCGCCGGGTCGATCAACCGAGAGCGCCTCGCCACCGGCGCCCTGCTGGTGGTCCTGATCCCGTTCGCTCCGTCGGTCCCGGCGTGGGTCGCGCTCGTTGCGGTGGCGGTGATCACATGGGCGCTCGTCACCTACGAGACGACCGCGTGGTCCGACACCCGCGCGTTCATCCGCCGTGACCACGGACTGCCGAGCACGGACGGCACCATGTCGTCAACGACCGAGGAGACCCCGGACTGATGCGACCGGACCTGCACGACGTACCCGAGCTGTCAGCGCCACAGGCGTTCTGGCGTGGTGTGGTCACCACGCTGGTGGTCGCGCTGCCCGTCGCGATCCTCAACCAGCTGCTCGTGTCCGGCGACGACGTGGACAAGGGCTCTCCGGTGGTGATCCTGCTGTGGATCCTCATCATGTTCGGCGCCGCGGCCGGCGGCTGGGCGGTGCGGCGGCTGTGCCCGGCCGCCCACCTCGTGTGGTCCGCCGGGGCCGCGGCCGCCGCCTACGCGGTCGTCCAGAGCATCGGTGTCGTGCGCCGGCTGATCTGGGGGGGTCGGATCAGCTGGGTCGGCTATCCGTTCCTCGCGCTGCTCATGGCGTGCTGCGGCGTGCTCGGCGCCGTCTACGCGGGCCGGATCACCCGTCGCTACGGTGGCGACGACGGGGAGCGGTCGACCGACCCCTGAGCTGATCACGCAGTCGACCGCCACACCAGACGACCGCCACACCAGACGACCGCCACACCAGCAACAGGGAGGGACCGCGTGAGCATCCTGGTCATCGACCTCGGCACCAGTTCGGTCCGGGCAGCCGTCGTCGACGGCGACGCGAACGTGATC
>JAFDWA010000376.1 GCA_018268735.1 Actinomycetota bacterium
GGGACCGCGACGATCAGCCCGACGAAGCCGATCGGCACCAGCCACAGCAGGTTGAACCAGCGGCCGCCGGGCATGCGGACGTGCGGGGCGGTGCCGCCGACCTGCGGGATCGACCCTGCCCACGTCGAGGTGTCGATGACGTCTTCGCCGACCGTGAGCTGCGAGCGGATGCCCTCGGAGACGACGGCGGAACCGGTGGTCGATCGATCTGCCCGGCCGTCGGTCTGAGGTTCGGCCCGGGATCCATCCACGAACCGAACCTACCCGGGCAGCCTCTGGACAGACCGGGGACACGTCCTCCGGCCGGTCGACGGGGAGCCGTGCGTCAGAGGGTCTTGACCACCATGGCATCGCCCTGGCCGCCACCACCGCACAGCGCTGCAGCACCGATGCCGCCGCCGCGTCGACGCAGCTCGTTGAGCACGGTGAGCACGACACGGGTGCCGGACATGCCGATCGGGTGGCCGAGCGCGATCGCTCCGCCGTTGACGTTGACGACGTCGTCGGTGATGCCGAGATCCTTCATCGATGCGATGCCGACGGCGGCGAACGCCTCGTTGAGCTCGAACAGGTCGACGTCGCCGACGGACCTGCCGGCCCGCTCGAGGGCCTGGAGGATCGAGCGCGACGGCTGGGTCAGCAGAGAGGCGTCGGGCCCCGCGACCTCGCCGAAGCTCAGGATCTCGCCGAGCGGGTTGCCGCCGATGCGCTCCGCTGCGGCCTTGGATGCGACCACGACCGCAGCGCCGCCGTCGGAGATCTGCGATGCGTTGCCGGCGGTGATGTTGCCGGCCTTGTCGAAGGCCGGCCGCAACTTGCCGAGCGAGTCGAGCGTGGTCTCGGCCCGCACGCCTTCGTCGGTGGTGAAGACGACCGGGTCGCCCTTGCGCTGCGGGATCGTCACCGGGACGATCTCGTCGTCGAAGAGCCCGTCCTTCTGGGCCTTGGCGGCACGCTCGTGGGACTTGGCTGCGAGGTCGTCCTGCTCGTCGCGGGAGATGCCGGCCGACGCCGCGTACTTCTCGGTGCCGGCACCCATCGCGCACTGGTCGAAGGCGCAGAAGAGCCCGTCGTACATCATCGAGTCGACGACGGACTTGTCACCCATGCGCATCCCGGCGCGGGCGTCGGGCAGGAGGTACGGAGCGTTGGTCATCGACTCCATGCCGCCCGCGACGACGACCTCGGCGAGGCCGGCCTGGATGAGGAGGTCGGCGAGCATGATCGAGTGGATGCCCGACAGGCACACCTTGTTGACGGTCGTGGAGGGCACGTCCATGGGGATGCCACCGGCGACCGCAGCCTGGCGGGCCGTGATCTGGCCGGCGCCGGCGAGCAGCACCTGGCCCATGAACACGTAGTCGACATCCTCGCCCGACACTCCGGCCCGTTCGAGCGCCCCCTTGATGGCGATGCCGCCGAGGTCGCTGCCCTTGAAGCCGGCAAGGGAGCCGGCCAGCTTGCCGATGGGGGTCCGGGCCCCCGCGAGAATCACCGAACCAGGCATGTCCACTCCAGAGATCCGGGGGACCGCACGGCCCCCTCCAGCGGTCCGGCGATGCTACCGCCCGGTAGGGAGGGCGGCCCACTCGTCAGCTGTGAGCATGTAGAGCACGTGGCGCACCAGATGGGGTGACCGCACCGGATCGATCGACGGATGGTCGAAGTCTCCTGCCGGGTTGTGGTGCAGGCCGAGCTTCTCCATGACCCGTCGTGAGCGGGTGTTGCCCGTGCTGGTGAACGACACGATCCGCTCCAGGCCGAGCGGCCCGAATCCGTGAGCGAGCGCCGCCCGGGCGCCTTCGGTCGCGAACCCCCGTCCCCACCACGGAGCAGCGAGTCGCCAGCCGACCTCGACGCACGGTGTGAACGGCGCGGTGAACGACGGCTCGAGCAGGCCGACGAAGCCGATGAAACCGGCGCTCGGAACCTCGACGGCCCACAGCGACGGTCGCCCGCTGCGCCACCGGTCGACGAAGCGGTCGACGAGCTCGGCCGACTGGGACCGGTCGAGTGTCGACGGGAACAACTCCATGACCACCGGATCAGCGTTGAGCGCGGCGAACGGTTCGAGGTCGGCTTCCCGCCACGGTCGAAGCAGGAGCCGCTCGGTCCGCAGCTCGGGTGTCGGAGCCGACCACCGATCTTCCACCGGGGCCGATCCTAGAGGTGGCGTACGCTCCTGGGTTCAGCGACGGGCCGGGAGGCGCCGTGACCGAGATCCACGAGACCGAACTGCCCGGCGTCGGGGTGCTCCAGGAGTTCGACACGGCCAGTGGCTCGCGCGTCGGGGTCCTGACCACGCGCAACGGCCGACGGCAGCTGCTCCTCTACGACGACGAGGACCGCGATGCATGCAGGGCCATGGTGCACCTCGATCCCGAGGACGGCCTCGTGCTCGCCGACCTGCTGGGGAGCACCCACGTCGTGGACGCGGCGACGTCGCTGCAGCGCCTCGAGGGGTTGGCGATCGACTGGTTG
>JAFDWA010000377.1 GCA_018268735.1 Actinomycetota bacterium
GACGGCGGCCGAACCGAGCTGCTGCAGGCATCGCTGCAACCGGAGGAGGCAGCCGCGGTGTCGTGGCGCCTCGGTGTGCTCAGCGGCGGCATCGGGCAGATCGCCGAGGCGGTCGACCGCTACGAGCGGCTGGTGGCCGCCGAGGGACCGGAACGGCGCGAGGCGGCGGACCGCCTCGACGAGGCCCGGTTGCAGGAGGCCGACGCTCAGAGCGCGCTCGTCCAGGCATCCGCCGCCGAGCGTGACGCTGCTGCCGCAGCCGTCGAGCAGGCCGCCACCGTGCCCGCCACCTCGCAGGGCGACGGTTCGGCACCAGCGGCCCTGTCCGCGCCCCGGTCCTCCGCGTCCAGGGGGTCGACGTCAGGGTCGCGACCTGTGGTCGCGGTTGCGAACCCGGGGTCGATCGCGTCGAGCGCCGCCGGACTCGGCGTCGGACCCGCCGGGGGCGGCGCGTCCGCGGAGGAGTCGGCGTTCCTCGCAAGGGTGCGGGCATGCGAGTCCCACGGCATCTACACGATCGTCAGCAGCACCGGTCGATACCGCGGCGCATACCAGTTCAGCGTCGAGACATGGCGCGGCGTCGGGGGATCGGGCGACCCGGCGGCAGCGTCGCCGGCGGAGCAGGACGCCCGTGCACTCGCCCTGCTCCGACTCCAGGGGCGTCGTGCCTGGCCGGTGTGCGGACGTTGAGCGGATGCGACTGCTCGGCAGCCGGTCGGCGGTCCGTCGCCTCGGGTTTCCCGCCAGGACCGCCGTTTGGCTAGGGTCGCCGTCGGTATGACCGGCCGAGACAGAGGAACAGCGTGACCGTCCGACTCCGCCTCACCGTCCTGTTCGCCACCCTCGCGGTGGTTGCCGTGGCCTGCCAGCCGGCACCGACCCCCAAGCCGGTGATCAGCGGCGACATCGACCGCGGCAACCCGACCACCACCGTGCCGGCCGCCGTCGAGATCGCGGCGGACATCCCGCCGGCGACGCCGCTGCCGCCCGATCGCCAGGCACGCCTCCAGGCCGAGCTCGCGCAGGTCCCTGCGAACTGCGAGGTGCTGAGCACCAAGAACTGCCTGCTGCCGTTCCCGAGCGACTTCCACACCGTCACCGACGACACGACGGGCACCCACCGACGGGTGAACCTCCCGACCGGCCAGCTCCCGAACGTCAAGGGCGTCACCTTCGATCCGACGGCGTGGAACCTCAACGACGGATGGAGTCCGTCGACGCCGATCCTCGCCTACGTGCCGGGCCTCGACCCCACCAAGACGGCGTTGCCCTCGGAGGGTGACATCGGGTTCTCGGTCACTCGGGCATCGGCGACCCAGATCGTCGACCTCACGACTGGCCTGCTGGTGCCGCACTGGGCAGAGATGGACTCCCGCGCCACGAACGACGGGAACCGCCTGCTGATCCTGCGACCCGCCATCTCGCTCACCGAGACCCACCAGTTCGCCGTGGTGTTCCGCAACATGATCGGCACCGACGGCGCCCCGCTGCCGGCGTCGATGGCCTTCCAGGCGATCCGGGACAACAACGCCACCGGCGACGCGAGGATCGACGCCCGTCAGCGCGAGTTCAACATCACGTTCCCGAAGCTCGCGGCTGCAGGGATCGCACGCCAGGGGCTCTACCTCACTTGGACCTTCACCGTCGCCTCGCCGAGGAGCCTCGCTGGGCGCGTCCTGTCGATGCGCGACGACGCCTTCGGCAAGGTCGCCGGACAGGCCCCCGCCTACAAGATCACGGGAACCTCGACCGACGGGCTCCAGAAGGGGATCGCCAAGATCGTCCGCGGCACCTTCGAGGTGCCCCTCTACCTGAACGACGGCGGCGCGCCGGGCGCGAGGATGACGTTCAGCCCGCTCAACGGCCTGCCGATCTCGACCGGCACCTTCACCGCCAACTTCACCTGTGCGATCCCCTCCAAGGGGCTGGAGTCCGGCGAGGCCACACCTGTCGTGTACGGCCACGGACTCCTCGGCTCAGCCGACGAGGTCGCGTCGAGCGACGTGCAGCACACCGCGGCGACGAACAACAGCGTCTACTGCGGCACCGACATCATCGGCCTGTCCGAGAACGACGTCCCCAACGCCGTTGCCGCGCTGTCGAACATCAACAACTTCCCGTCGATCCCCGACCGCCTCCAGCAGGCGATGCTCAACACCTTGTTCCTCGGACGTCTCCTGATGAACCAGAACGGCCTCGGCGCCGCTCCGGAGTTCCAGACCAGCGCCGGCGCCAACATGTTGAACAACGCGCACGTGTACTACGACGGCAACAGCCAGGGCGGCATCTTCGGCGGAGCCGTGACGGCGATCGCCCAGGACTGGAACAAGGCGGTCCTCGGCGTCACCGGGATGAACTACTCGACGTTGCTCAACCGCAGCGTCGACTTCGACCAGTACTTCGTGATGCTGCGCAACTCCTACCCCGATCCGCTGCAGCAGCAGATCATCTTCGGCCT
>JAFDWA010000378.1 GCA_018268735.1 Actinomycetota bacterium
CTGGTGGTCCATCCATCGGCAGCAGTCGCCGAGGACTTGGGAAAATTCCGGGGAAATCCGAGATTCCGCGGATGGTCGCCGCCGGGTCTGCTCGTGATGCCGCAGCCTCGCGGTCCGGTAGCGTCGCCTGCGTGGTGCTGATCGGACTGACCGGGGGGATCGGTGCGGGGAAGTCGTCGGTGTCGGCGTCGCTCGCCCGTCGCGGTGCCGTGGTCGTCGACGCCGACGCGATCGTCAAAGAGCTCCAACAGCCTGGAACCGATGTGTTCGGCGAGATGGTCGAGCGGTTCGGCCCGGGCATCGTGGCCGCCGACGGGTCGCTCGACCGAGCGGCGGTGGCAGCCGTCGTGTTCAGCGATCCCGAGGCGCTCGCAGAGTTGGGTGCCATCGTGCACCCGAGGGTGCACGACGAGATCGTGCGCCGCGTTGCCGAGCATGCCGACACCGATCATGTCGTGGTGCTCGACATCCCGTTGCTCGCCGAGGCCGGCTGGCCCGGACTCGCCGGCACGATCGTCGTGGACCTGGATCCTGACGTCGCCGTCGGTCGGCTGGTCGCGCACAGGGGCTTCTCGGAGTCCGACGCTCGCAGCCGGATCGCGAACCAGATGGAGCGCGAGCACCGGCTCGCCAAGGCGGACCTGGTGATCGACAACCACGGCGACCCCGAGGCGTTGGAACGCGAGGTGGATCGGGCCTGGGCCTGGATCCACACCCTCCACCCCGCGATATAGGGGTCCTCAACGACACACCTTGTCGCAGGGTGCGCATCAGATCCTGTCGGGGGCGCTGGATAGCCTGAGACAGTGACCGACGTGGCAGTGGACGACGTGGAGCCGGACGTGCCGAGGCGGGCCGAGCCGAAGATGGTCCGGCCGTTCGAGGTCGTCAGCGAGTTCCGCCCGGCGGGGGACCAGCCCAAGGCGATCGAGGCGCTCGCCGACGGCGTCCACTGCGGGGAGCGGTTCCAGACGCTCCTCGGCATCACCGGGTCCGGCAAGTCCGCCACGATCGCCTGGACGATCGAACAGGTGCAGCGGCCGACGCTGGTCCTCGCCCCGAACAAGAGCCTGGCCGCGCAGCTCGCGAACGAGTTCCGGGAGTTCTTCCCCCACAACCGGGTCGAGTACTTCGTCTCCTACTACGACTACTACCAGCCCGAGGCGTACATGCCGTCGACGGACACCTTCATCGAGAAGGACAGCTCCGTGAACGACGAGATCGAGCGCCTGCGCCACTCGGCCACCTCGTCGCTGCTCACTCGTCGGGACACGATCGTCGTCGCGTCGGTGAGCTGCATCTACGGCCTCGGCTCGCCCGACGAGTACGCGTCGCGGTTCTTCACGCTCCGAGTCGGCGACGTCGTCGACCAGCGTGACCTGCTCCGCCAGCTCGTTCACCTCCAGTACGAGCGCAACGACGTGGCGTTGAGCCGCGGCAAGTTCCGCGTCCGTGGCGACGTCATCGAGATCCAACCCGCCTACGAGGAGTCCGCGGTCCGCATCGAGCTGTTCGGCGACGACGTCGAGGCGATCAGCGTCGTCGATCCGCTCACCGGCGAGAAGGTGGAGCAGCTCGACGACGTGCTGATCTTCGCGAAGACCCACTACGTGGTGTCCGACGAGCGACTGCACGCTGCGATCGGCCGGATCGAGTCCGAGCTGCAGGAGCGGCTCGCGTACTTCGAGAAGGAGGGCAAGCTGCTCGAAGCGCAGCGGCTGCGGATGCGCACCGAGTACGACCTCGAGATGCTGCAGGAGATGGGGTTCTGCAACGGGGTCGAGAACTACTCGGCGCCGATGGAGGGTCGAGGACCGGGCGAACCGCCGAACACGCTGATCGACTACTTCCCGGCCGACTACCTGACGATCATCGACGAGTCGCACCAGACGATCCCGCAGCTGCACGGCCAGTACGAAGGCGACCGCTCCCGCAAGGCGACGCTGATCGAGCACGGGTTCCGGCTGCCCTCGGCGGCCGACAACCGGCCCTTGCGATTCGAGGAGTGGCTGCAGCGCGCCGGTCAGACCATCTTCCTGTCGGCGACGCCGGCGGCGTGGGAGCTCGAGCACTCGAGTCGGGTCGTGGAGCAGGTGGTGCGACCGACGGGCCTGATCGATCCCGAGGTCGTCGTCCGTCCGACGAAGGGTCAGATCGACGACCTGCTGACGATGATCAACGACCGCGTCAGCTCCGGGGAGCGGGTGCTGGTCACCACGCTCACCAAGAAGATGGCCGAGGACCTCACCGACTACCTGCTCGAGATGGGGGTGCGGGTCCGGTACCTGCACTCCGAGGTCGACACCCTGCAGCGGATCGAGCTGGTGCGGGACCTCCGTCTCGGCGAGTTCGACGTGCTCGTCGGCATCAACCTGCTGCGCGAAGGCCTCGACATCCCCGAGGTGTCGCTCGTCGCGATCCTCGACGCCGACAAGGAGGGGTTCCTCCGCTCCGAGA
>JAFDWA010000379.1 GCA_018268735.1 Actinomycetota bacterium
CTCCGACGAGGCCGACCGTCCCGCTGGTCGGCTGGTCACCGCGGTGCTCAACGGCGACGTCGACAACCACGCGGACCTCGTCGCCGAGGACTCGCTGTCGATCCCACCGGATGTCACCACCGACGCGAAGGTGATCCCGACGCTCGTGAGCCGTGGGCTCGACGCCGGACTGGCGCCGCGTGACGCGTTCCGTGAGGCAGTCGTCCGCCTGGAGGGATCGGTCGCCATCGGAGCAGCGATCGCCGGTGTCCCCGATCGCCTGCTGCTCGCGCTGCGCGGCAGCGGGCAGGCCCTCTACGTGGGCGTCGCCGAGGACGCCTACATCGTCGCGTCGGAGCCGTACGGGATCGTGGAGGAGACAGCGACCTACCTGCGGCTCGACGGCGAGACGCCGGCAGATCCGGACAGCCCGGTCGCGAGCCGTGGTCAGATCGTCGAGCTCGACGCGACGCTGGCGGGTTCGGTGGAGGGGATCGGCCGCTGGTCCTATGACGGCAGCGACCTCCCGGTGCACCGAGACGACCTCACCACGGCGCAGATCACCACCCGCGACATCGACCGGGGTGACTTCCCGCACTTCCTGTTGAAGGAGATCACCGACGCGCCCGGCTCCTTCCGCAAGACGCTGCGCGGCAAGCTCGTGGAGCTCGACGGCCGCTACCACGTGGAGCTCGGGGAGGACTCGCTTCCCCCGGCAGTGCGCGACGGCCTCACCTCGGGGCGGATCGACAGGATCCTCGTGATCGGCCAGGGCACTGCTGCGGTCGCCGGGCAGAGCCTCTCGGAGCACCTCCGCGAGCTGCTCGCGGAGACGCGTGTCAGCGTCGAGGCGCTGCCTGCGACCGAGCTGTCGGGGTTCCGGTTGCGACCCGACATGTCCGACACCCTCGCAGTCGCGATCAGCCAGTCGGGTACGACCACCGACACCAACCGCACCGTCGACCTGGTGCGTGGCCGTGGCGCCGCGGTCGTGTCGATCGTCAACCGGCGCAACTCCGATCTGACCGACAAGTCCGACGGAGTCCTGTACACCTCCGACGGTCGTGACGTGGAGATGAGCGTCGCCTCGACGAAGGCCTTCTACGCACAGGTCGCGGCGGGACTGCTGCTCGGTTCGGCCATCTCGGAGCTGGTTCCGGGTGGGCGACGCGTCGACGACCCGGGTGAGCAGGAGCTGCTGGGCGCGCTTGCGGACCTCCCCGCCGCGTTGGAGCAGACCCTCCGAACCCGCCCGTCGATCGCTGATGCGGCACGTGCGTTCGCTCCGTCGCGTCGGTACTGGGCGATCACCGGCAACGGGTCCAACCAGATCGCTGCGCGCGAGTTGAGGATCAAGCTGTCGGAGCTCTGCTACAAGGCGATCGCCTGTGATGCGACCGAGGACAAGAAGCACATCGACCTCTCCTCGGAGCCGATGATCCTCGTCTGCGCCGCCGGCCTGGTGGGCTCCACCGCAGACGACGTCGCGAAGGAGGTGGCGATCTTCCGGGCGCACAAGGCCGCGCCGATCGTCATCGCCTCGGAGGGCGACCGGGCCTTCGATGCAGCGATCGCCGTGCTGACCGTTCCCGACACCCATCCCCGGCTCGGCTTCGTGCTCGCCACGATGGTCGGCCACCTCTTCGGCTACGAGGCGGCGTTGGCGATCGACGCCCAGGCTCGACCGCTGCGCGAAGTCCGTGCTGGCGTCGACGGCGCCGTCGCGTCGCTCGGTGGCGACCTCCGCCGCCTGTCCGACGGCGGTGGACTGCTCGATACGCTGCGACCGGTGATCGCCGGATCGTCGACGGCCTTCCTCGACGGGCTGCGCGCCGGGTCCTACGACGGCCACCTCGAGGCGGGGACCGCGGTTCGCGTCGCGGGCCTGTTCCGCTACGCGCTGGGGATCTCTCCGCTCGACGACTACCAGATCGAGTTCGGCAAGGTCGGTACCCCCGGCGTCGTGCTCGAGGACCTCGTCGGCGGGCTCAGCGCGGCCATCGACGAGCTCACCCGACCGGTCGACGCGATCAAGCACCAGGCGAAGACCGTCACGGTGGGCATCTCCCGTTCGGACGAGTCGCTGCTCAGCGTCGCGCTCGTCGATGCGCTGATGGTCGCCGGTTCGCCCCGGGATCGCCTCACCTACTCGACGCTGAGGTCGCTGGGCGAGCTCGACCCGGCGGTGCTCGAAGTGGTCGGCTCCACTCGCTACGGCGTGGAGCACGGCGACGACCTCGACCGCGCCCAGCTCGTCGTCCTCGACCGCCGGGGCGTGTCGGCCGGGATCGCGTCCCGGGTCGACCGGGACCCACGTCTACGGGGAACCAAGGCGCTGGTCGCCCGCGAGCAGGAGCTGATGGTCGCCCGCGGCCGGTCCGACGGGCGCCTCGTGATCATCGTCCCCGAGACGAAGGACGGCATCACGACCGGGCTGCAGCTCCTGCACGTCGTGTTGGCCGACGAGCTGCCTGCAG
>JAFDWA010000037.1 GCA_018268735.1 Actinomycetota bacterium
CGGGTGGCCGTCTGGAGGTTCGCCGAGCTCGGGCCGGCGAGCGGGTCCAGACGCTCGACGGTGTCGTGCGTGAGCTGCACGTGACGGACGGCGTCATCGTCGGAGGCGATGACGTGGCGCTCGCGATCGCCGGGGTGATGGGTGGCGCGTCGAGCGAGATCTCCGACACCACGACCGACGTCGTGGTCGAGGCCGCGTGGTGGGATCCGGCTGCTGTCGCTGCCACCTCGGCGCGCCACAACCTGCACTCGGAGGCATCGGCCCGCTTCAAGCGTGGCGTCGACCCGGAGGTCGCGGACCTGGCCCTGTCACGCTTCGCCGAGCTGCTGTCGTCGATGGATGCCGGGCAGCTGCGCCCGGGGTCGGTGGTCGCCTCCGGGGATCTGCCAGATCGCACCTCGGTCACCGTCCGGCCGGTACGGGTCAACGCGGTGCTCGGCACGTCGCTCGACCGGCCGCTCATGCGAGACCTGCTCGACCCGATCGGCTTCACCTCGAAGGAGCAGGGCGACGACCTCCTGGTGGAGATCCCGTCGTGGCGTCCGGACTCGACGGCGGAGATCGACGTGGTCGAGGAGATCGCCCGGATGTACGGGCTGTCGCGCATCGAGCGGACGGTGCCGGTGTCGACCCACCCCGGTGGGCTCGACGCAGCCCAGCACGCCCGACGGCGCGTCCGATCAGCGCTCGTCGGCTTCGGTGTCAGCGAGGCGATGCCGATGCCGTTCCTCGCTCCGGGCGATCTGGAGCGCTGCGGCCTTCCGCCGAGCGGGCTCGTGCTCGCGAACCCCCTCGCATCGGAGGAGTCGGTCCTGCGCACGTCGTTGCGTCCCGGGCTGCTCGGTGCAGTGGCCTACAACGCGAGCCATCGACGCGAGGGTGTGTGGTTGGCTGAGATCGGCCGGGTCTTCGACGTCGGTGGGCACGGCCCGATCGTGGACCGCGACGAGTCCTCGCGCTCCGGGCGTGTCCTCGACCGCGAGCGCGAGCACCTCGTCGCGGTGCTCGCTGGGGCATCGGCTCCGACTGCGGTCGAGCTCCTCGACGTCGTGGTCGCAGCGCTCGGCATCGGTCCACTCGCCCTGCGCGCCGAGGAGCTGCCGGGCATGCACCCGGGCCGGGCCGCCGTCCTCGAGGTGGCCGGCTTTACCGGGGGCGTCGTCGGTGAGATCGATCCGGAGGTGCTCGACCGGTTCGGGATCGCCGAGCGGGTCGCCTACCTCGAGCTCGAGCTCGGCTCCCTGCTCGAGCTGCCTGCGGCGATCCGTCAGGCCCGGCCGGTGAGCCGCTTCCCGTCGACCGACGTCGACCTGGCCTTCGTGGTCGATGACCGGATCCCGTCGGCTGCGGTTCGGACCTCGATCCGTGGGGCTGCCGCTCCGCTGCTGCGTCGACTCGACCTGTTCGACGTGTTCCGCTCGGACTCCCTCGGACCGGACCGTCGGAGCCTGGCGTTCCGTCTCCGCTTCCAGGCCGAGGACCGGACCCTGACCGACGCGGAGGTCGCTGTCGTGCGCCAGGCCGTGATCGACGAGGTGGTCGCGACCCACGATGCAGAGCTGCGGGCGTGACCGAACTGCAGAACTATGCGATGCCATGCATGATGCTGCGCTAGGCTGCTGCCCATGACGGCACGGATCGGCATCATCGGTGCATCGGGGTTCACAGGGGCCGAGCTGCTGCGCATCTGCGCGTCGCACCCCGGTCTGCAGGTGGGCTTCGCGACGGGTGACAGCCAGGCGGGCGCCGCTGCAGCAGAGCTCTACCCGGGTCTCGCTCCCGCGTACCCGGAGCTGGTCTTCGAGGCATGGGACCCATCGCTCGTCGACGGCGTCGACGCGGTGTTCCTCGGCCTGCCCCACGGCGCCAGCCAGCGGATCGTGCCCGACCTGCTGGGCAAGGTCGCCGTGGTGGTCGATCTCGGCGCGGACTTCCGGCTTCGCGACGCCGGCGCCTACGAGCGCTGGTACCACGAGCCGCACAGCTGCCCGGAGCTGCTGGATCGCTTCGTGTACGGACTGCCCGAGTGGCACCGCGACGAGCTGCGTGGCGCCGATGCGGTCGCGGCCCCCGGCTGCTATCCGACGGCGGCGACCCTGGCGCTGCGCCCCCTGGTGGACGCGGGCGTGATCAGGACCGACGGGATCATCGTCGACGCGATGTCGGGGGTGTCCGGCGCCGGCCGGCCGCCGAAGCCGCACACCACGTTCTGCGCGGTCGACGAGAACGTCGAGGCATACGGCCTGCTGGATCACCGGCACACCTCGGAGATGGACATGAACCTCGGGGCGACGGTGCTGTTCACCCCGCACCTCGTGCCGATGAACCGGGGCATCCTCGCAACCTGCTACGCACGGCCGGCCGTCGACGGGCTCGACAGCGCGGCGGTGCTCGACGTGCTGGGCCGCCGCTACCTCGACGAGCCGTTCGTGGTCGTGTCGCCGCGCTCCCCGTCGACGAAGGCCGCGTTGGGGACCAACGCCGCGCACGTCACCGCCCGCTTCGACGAGCGGACCTCGACGGTGCTCGCCATCGCCGCGATCGACAACCTCGGCAAGGGCGCAGCGGGTCAGGCGGTCCAGTGCATGAACCTGGCCCTGGGGCTGCCGGAGACGGAGGGGCTTGCCGTGGTGGGGACGGCACCGTGACCGTCGGGCGACACGATCCGAACGTCACGGTGGAGGTCCTCCTGCAGGCGCTGCCCTACATCGAGGAGTTCCGTGGCGCCGTGGTCGTGGTCAAGTTCGGCGGCAACGCCATGGGTGACCCGGACCTGTTCCAGCACTTCGCCTCCGACGTGGTGCTGATGCACCGGATCGGCATGCGGCCCGTCGTGGTGCACGGTGGGGGACCGCAGATCGGGGAGTGGCTCGCACGACTCGGGCGAACCAGCGAGTTCGTCGGCGGCCGACGGGTGACCGACGCGGAGACGCTCGAGGTCGCCCAGATGGTCCTGATCGGCAAGGTCAACGCCGACATCGTGACGGCGCTCAACAGCTACGGACCGGTGGCGCTGGGACTGGCGGGCACCGATGCGCACCTCCTGGAGGCGACGGCACGTGACCCGGAGCTGGGCTTCGTCGGTTCGGTCACACAGGTCAACCCGGAGCTGATCACGCGCACGATCGGGATGGGGCTGATCCCGGTGATCGCCACGATCGGCGTCGACCGGGCCGGACAGACCTACAACATCAACGCCGATGACGCTGCGACGGCGATCGCCGAGGAGCTGTCGGCGCAGAAGCTGATGTTCCTCACCGACGTCCCCGGGCTCCTGGCCGACGCAGCGGATCCTGGATCCCTGATCCCTCAGGTCGACGTCGCGGAGGTGGCGTCGATGATCGCCTCCGGGACGATCTCCGGCGGCATGGTCCCCAAGATGTCCGGATGCGTCCACGCCGTCGAGCACGGTGTCGGATCGGTGCACCTCGTCGACGGACGTCGGGCCCACGTGCTGCTGCTGGAGCTGCTCACCGACGCCGGCGTCGGCACCATGGTGGTCCCCGACCGCGCACCGCGCTCCGCCGGGCCGGAAGTGATCGGAGCAGCCTCGTGACCGGTTCTGCAGGGTTCCTGATGCCCACCTACCCGCCACCGCCGGTCACCTTCGTCCGGGGTGAGGGGTCGTGGCTGTTCGACGACACGGGCCGCCGCTACCTGGATCTCCTCTCGGGGTTGGCGGTGACCTCGCTCGGGCACGCGCATCCGGCGGTCGCCGACGCCCTCTGCTCCCAGGCGCGCACCCTGTTGCACACATCGAACCTCTTCGCGACCCTGCCCGGACCAGCGGTCGCCGGAACCCTCGACCGCCTGCTCGGCGGCGGCGGCCAGGTGTTCTTCGCCAACTCGGGGGCCGAGGCGAACGAGTGCGCCATCAAGCTGGCCCGCAAGTTCGGTGGTGCCGCGGCCGGGCGCTACAAGGTCGTGTCCGCCTACGGCAGCTTCCACGGACGCACCCTCGCGACCCTCCACGCGACCGGTCAACCCGCGAAGCACGAAGCGTTCCAGCCGCTGCCCGAGGGCTTCGCGCACGTCGCATGGGACGACCTCGACGCCCTCGACCGGGCGATCGACCCGTCCGTGGCCGCTGTCCTGCTGGAGCCGGTCCAGGGTGAGGGAGGAGTCAACCCGGCCAGCGCCGAGTACTTCCGAGGTGTCCGCGAGCTGTGCACCGAGCGTGGTGTCCTGTTCGTCGTCGACGAGGTCCAGACGGGCCTCGGTCGTTGCGGACGTTGGTTCGCGCACCAGCACTTCGACGTGCTGCCCGACGTGGTGACGATGGCGAAGGCACTCGGCAACGGCGTGCCGATCGGTGCCTGCTGGGCCCGTTCGGAGGTCGCCGCGGCGTTCGAGCCGGGCGACCACGCGACGACCTACGGCGGCCAGCCGCTCGCCACTGCTGCTGCGCGCGCAGTGCTCGCCGTCATGGAGGCCGAGGACGTGCCGGCGCGGGCGCTGCACATCGGCGCGACCCTCGACGCCGGCCTCACCGCCAGGCCCGGGATCGTCGAGGTCCGTGGCCTCGGGGCGCTCGTCGCCGTCGAGGTCGACGCGGATGCCCGCTCGGTCACATCGGAGCTGCTGGCACGCGGCATCGTGGCGAACGCGGTCACTCCGAGCGCGCTTCGCCTCGCGCCAAGCCTCCTCATCTCCGACGAGGACCTCGCGACCGGGATCGAGGCCGTGGCATCGGCGGTAGCAGCGGTCCGCTCCGGTTCCGGAGGTGCATGATGGGCGAATCGCCGACCGCCACGCTGCGACACGTGCTCGAGGTCGACGACCTGGAGTCGGGCGAGCTGGCTCGGATCCTCGACCTCTCCGAGCTCCTCGACCCACCCCAGGTGCTCGCCGGCCATGGCGGGGTGCTGCTGTTCGAGAAGCCCTCTGCGCGCACGCGGACGTCGATGGAGATGGCGATCGACCAGCTCGGTGGCCATCCGGTCAGCCTCTCGAGCGCCGAGGTCGGCATCGACACCCGGGAGTCCGCCGAGGACCTCGGGCGGTTGCTCTCCGGGTACGGCAGCGTCATCGGCGCACGGGTCTTCGAGCACCACAAGCTGGAGCGCATGGCGGCAGTGGCGACGGTGCCGGTGGTGAACCTGCTCTCCGACGACGCCCATCCGGTGCAGACCCTCGCCGACCTGTTGACCCTGCGACAGTGCTTCGGTCACCTCGAGGGACTGACGGTCACCTACGTGGGTGATGCCAACAACGTCGCCCGCTCGCTGGGGATCGGCTGCGGGCTCGTCGGCGCCGCCTTCCGCATCTCCAGCCCTCCCGGCTACCGCTTCGACGACGTGTCGGTCGATCGCATCGGCTCCGTCGGCACCGAGGTGTCGGTGCTCGATGACCCGAGCGAGGCGGTCGCCGGAGCCGACGCGGTCTACACCGACGCCTGGTACTCGATGGGCCAGGAGGAGGAGCAGCGGATCCGGCGGGATGCGTTCGCCCCCTGGCGGGTCGATGACGCGCTCATGGACGCGGCCGGCCCCGACGCGGTGTTCCTGCACTGCCTGCCGGCGCACCGCGGCGACGAGGCGACCGACAGCGTGCTCGACGGACCCCGGAGCCGGATCTGGCCCCAGGCCCACAACCGGATGCACTCGGCGCGTGGACTGCTGCTGTGGTTGGCCGAGCAGCGGGGCCTTCCCGGAGATGCGGGCCCGGCCGACGCGGACGGGACGACCTGATGGCGTCGAAGCAGCAGCGCCAGCACCGCGTCACGAAGCTGCTCGTCGAGCATCGGGTCACCAACCAGGGCCAGCTGGTCGACCTGCTCGGCTCAGAGGGGCTGAGCGTGACGCAGGCCACGGTCTCTCGCGACCTGGAGGAGCTCGGCGCGATCAAGGTGCGGGTCCCCGGAGGCGAGACCGTCTACGCGATCCCGGAGCTGCCCCGAGAGCAGGTTGCGCCACAGGACCACCTGCGACGAGTGCTGGGCGACTGGCTGGTCGACGTCGAGCGGTCGGGTGATCTCGTGGTGCTCAGGACGCCGCCGGGCTCGGCGCACGTCGTCGCCTCGGCCATCGATCGCAACGGACTGGACGGGATCATCGGCACCGTTGCCGGTGACGACACGTTGCTCGCGATCGCACGTGAGGGCGGTGGTGCGCAGGTCGCTGCGCAGCTGCAACAGTTGGCCGGCCTCGACTGAACGAGCTGGATCGAAAGGACGACAGAACATGGCGAAGCGGGTGGTGCTGGCCTACAGCGGCGGGCTCGACACCTCGGTGGCGGTGCGTTGGATGATCGAGAACCTCGGCGTCGAGGTCGTCTGCCTGTCGGCCGACGTCGGCCAGGAGGGCACCCTCGAGGGCAACCGGGAGAAGGCGCTCGGGGCCGGGGCGATCGCGTACGAGGAGCTCGACCTTCGCCAGGAGTTCGCGGACGACTTCCTGGCCCCGCTCATCAAGGCCAACGCGCTCTACGAGGACCAGTACCCGCTGGTGTCGGCGCTGTCTCGGCCGCTCATCGCCAAGAAGCAGGTCGAGATCGCCCGCAAGTACGGCGCGGACGGCGTCGCACACGGCTGCACCGGCAAGGGCAACGACCAGGTGCGCTTCGAGGTCAGCTACATGGCACTCGCCCCCGACCTGGAGCAGCTCGCCCCGGTGCGCAACTGGGGCTTCACCCGCGAGGACTCGATCGAATACGCCGCCACGCACGGCATCCCGGTCGGGGCCACCAAGGAGAAGCTCTACTCGATCGACGACAACCTCTTCGGTCGGGCGATCGAGTGCGGCGAGATGGAGGACCCGTGGGCCGAGCCACCCGCCGGGGTCTGGAAGATGACCGAGCGGACCGCCACCGAACCCGCCGAGTTCACCGTCAGCTTCGAGCGCGGCGTTCCCGTCGCCCTGGACGGCGAGGTCCGGCCGCTGTTCGAGATCGTCATCGCGCTCAACCACCTGGTCGGCAGCTACGGCTGGGGACGCCTCGACATGGTCGAGAACCGGCGCGTCGGCATCAAGAGCCGCGAGACCTACGAGGCGCCCGGCGCCCTGGCGATCATGCTGGCGCACCGCGACCTCGAGTCGCTGACCGTCGAGCGCGACCTCGGCCGCCAGAAGATCGCGCTGCAGCACCGCTACGCCGAGCTGGTCTACGACGGACTGTGGTACTCGCCGCTGCGCGACGCCCTCGACGCCTTCGTCGACGTCTCCCAGCGCCACGTCACCGGCGACGTCCGGCTCCGCCTCGAGCCCAACCGGTGCTGGGTCGTCGGCCGGCGGGCCCCGAAGTCGCTCTACGACTACGGACTCGCCACCTACGACGCCGCGGACCGGTTCCGCCACGCGGATTCCGAGGGCTTCGTGCGCATCTGGGGTCTCGGCGTGCAGACCTGGTCCGACGTCCAGGGCCCGGGTTCGCAGCGATGACCGAGGACGGCTCGCCCGCCGATCGAGGCCAGCTCTGGCACGGTCGGTTCGACGTCCCGCCGGCCGAGGCGCTCGTCGAGTTCACCGAGTCGCTCAGCTACGACCAGCGCCTCCTGCCCGACGACGTCGCCTGCTCCAAGGCGCACGTCCGGGGGCTGCACCGGGCCGGCCTCATCGACGAGGGGGAGCTGGCCGCCCTCCTCGGTGGCCTGGACTCGGTCGAGATGGAGTACCGGACCGGGGTGCTCGACGTCGTCGCCTCCGACGAGGACGTCCACACCGCCATCGAACGCCGGGTCACCGAGCTGGTCGGCCCCGTCGGCGGCAAGATCCACACCGGTCGGTCGCGCAACGACCAGGTCGCCACCGCGTTCCGCCACCACGTGGTGGGCCAGATGGCGGCGACCGCGGAGTTGGTCCTCGGCCTCGTCGACGTGCTCGCCGATCGGGCCGACCGGTCGCTGACCGGCGGCGTCGACGGCGGCCCGGTGCGCCTGCCGGGCTACACGCACCTGCAGCGGGCGCAGCCGGTGCTGCTGGCGCATCACCTGATGGCGCACGCCTGGGCGCTGCTGCGAGACGTCGACCGCCTGGCCGACTGCCGGCGCCGCACCCACGTGTCGCCGCTCGGCGCGGGCGCGCTGGCCGGGTCGTCGCTGCCGCTCGATCCCGACGCGACCGCGGCCGACGCCGGGTTCCCGGCGCGGTTCGAGAACTCCCTCGACGCCACCTCGGACCGCGACTTCGTCGCCGAGTCGCTGTTCGTCTGCACGACGATCGGCCTGCACCTGTCGCGGATGGGCGAGGAGATCGTCCTGTGGACCAGCGACGAGTTCGGCTTCGCCGTCCTCGACGACACCTACGCGACCGGCTCGTCGATGATGCCGCAGAAGAAGAACCCCGACGTCGCCGAGCTGGCCCGGGGCAAGGCCGGTCGCCTGATCGGTGACCTGACCGGCTTCCTCGCCACCATGAAGTCGTTGCCGCTCGCGTACAACCGGGACCTCCAGGAGGACAAGGAGCCGCTGTTCGACGCGCTCGACACGGTTCGACTGGCGCTGCTCGCGATGACCGGGCTGTACGCGACCATCACCTTCCGACCCGGACCGATGGCGGCGGCGGCGGACTCGCCGTACGCGGCGGCGACCGACCTGGCCGAGCTGCTCGTCACCGACGGCGTCCCGTTCCGATCGGCTCACGGCATCGTCGGGGCGTTGGTGCGTCGATCCCTCGACGAGGGCATCCCCCTGGTCGACCTCGTCGCCGCCGAACCGGAGCTGGGCGAGCGGGGCGTGGCCCTGCTCCGGCCCGGGGCGGGCACGGCCAACCGCGCCAGCCCGGGCGGGGGAGGCCCCGAGCCGGTCGCGGCCCAGCGCGGTCGTCTCGCCGAGCGCATCGCGGCCGAGCGGGCCCGCTGGTCGGCGATGCTCGAGGGCGCCGATCCCGAATCGGCCGGGTGAGTCGGCCGTTCCCTCGTCGTGACCTGGTCGGCGACTCGACCGCGGTCGCACCTCGCCTGTTGAACGCGCTCGTGTCGGTGAGCGACACCGACGGCTCCGTGCGGGTCGGCCGCATCGTCGAGGTGGAGGCGTACCGAGGCGAACGTGACCCGGCGAGCCACGCCTACCGCGGTCGGACCGCCCGCAACGCCACCATGTTCGGGCCGCCCGGCCTGCTGTACGTGTACCGCTCCTACGGCATCCACTGGTGCGCGAACGTCGTCGCCGGGGTCGACGGGGTGGCCGAAGCGGTCCTGATCCGTGCCGTGGAGCCGGTCGCGGGGCTGGATCGGATGCGCGGGGATCGGCCCGGCATCGTCAGGGAGGTCGATCTGGCGAACGGCCCGGGCAAGCTGTGCGCGGCACTGGGGGTCACCGGTGACGACGACGGCACCGACCTGTGCTCACCCGATTCCCGGATCCGCCTGCTCCGCGACGGCGTGGCTCCGCCCGAGCGGCCCACCCGCACGACCCGGGTCGGGATCACCCGAGGGGTGGAGCACCGCTGGCGGTACCTGGTACCCGACCATCCGTGCGTGTCGCGGGGACGACCATCCGGGGGTGGCTCGTGACCGCTCTGTGGTTGTCTGCCGGTGACCCGTACCTTTCGCCCAGCCGGGATCCCGAGGTGTCGCGCCGGTCGCTGGAGGAGGCGGTGATCGACCCCGCCCAGGAGGCCGACCGGGCCCGGGTGCTCGAGTTGCTCGACGCCCACGGCGCGTCGCTGGCGGACCGGACGACAGCCCCCGGTCACCTCACCGGGTCGGCTCTGGTCGTCGACGCCAACCACGAGCGGGTCCTGCTGATGCTGCACGCCAAGCTGCGTCGCTGGCTCCAGCCGGGCGGGCACGCGGACGGCGACCACCAGCTCGCGGGGGTGGCGCTGCGGGAGGCGACCGAGGAGACCGGGATCGAGGGTCTTCGAGTGCTCGTGCCCGCCGTCGACGTCGACATCCACGCGGTCGACCACGGCGACGAGTTGGGCGAGCACCTGCACCTGGACGTGCGGTTCGTGGTCCTCGCTCCGCCGGGAGCCGTCGAGCGGGGCAACCACGAGTCGCTGGACCTGAAGTGGGTCACCTGGGACGAGCTGGCCGATGCCGTCGACGAGCCCGGGATCCTCAGGATGGCCCGGATCGGTCGCTCTGCGCTCCTGGCCGGCGGCTGACCGCCTGCCTTCAGCCGACGTCGCCGGGGACGGTGCAGCTCTCCATCCGGTTCACCTGGGCGAACGCGTTGATCGCGAGCGAGATCTGCCGGTTGCCCTTGCGCGTCTC
>JAFDWA010000380.1 GCA_018268735.1 Actinomycetota bacterium
GGTGACGCCTCCGACGACGTGGCCGACCCGGAGTCGGCCGCTGCGCGCATCGACCTGACGCGCCTCGAGGACCTCGACGGCGCAGAGGCAGCGATGCTCGGCAGGTACCTGCGCATGATCCAGGTGCAGCGACAGGACTTCAACGGGCGGGTGCTGACGATCCGTCGCGACGACATGCGTGCGATCGCCTGCATGCTCGGTGTCACCCAGGAGTCCGCCGACCGCCGACTGGACGAGATGGGCCTTCGGCTCGGTTGAGCTCAGCAGCCCCGGCGGACGTCGTAGACGGACCACGGTCCGGACCTCGCTCGCCGCGTGATCGCGACGCCGTCGACGCACCCTTCGCCCGACATCCGGCGCAGCAGCTCGGGTTCGTTGGAGCGTGTGTAGCGACCCGTGTACGAGGGGAACGCCACGACGGTGTCGACTGCTCGGCTCCGGAGGAACGCCGAGTAGGCGGAAGGGGAGCTGAACGGACCCCTGTGCAGCCCTTCGGGGAAGAACTCCGAGTCGAGCGTGCCGCCGGCCCGGACTACGGCGTAGAGCCCGTACTTGCCGTCGAGACCGGTGAGCACCCGATAGGTGCGATCGGGCTGCACGGCGCCGGACCGGACGAACGCCTGGACCTGTGCATCGGGGCTCCTCGTGAGGCCGCCCCAGGCGAAGTCCATGCCGAACGGCTGGTACATCGGGACCTGCGCCACCAGGAACGCGATCGTCAGGCAGGCGGGAGCCCACTGCCGCGGTCGCCAGCGCTGCTGGATGAGCACCAGCGCGACCGGGACGCCGAGGACCAGGATGCGCATGGCCACGGTCTGCACCAGGGCGGTCGCCTGGGTCAGCGGGGACGTCTCCGCCATGACGGGGGACTGCAGCACGGCCCAGACCGCGGGGAGGCTGACCACCAGCGTGAGGCACCACCACCCCATGAGGGCGCGGCGTCGGCGAGGCTCCTCGAAGGGCAACCACACGAGGACCGTGAGCGCGACGATCGGGATCCCGACGGCGGGATGGGTGATCGATGCGAGTGCGGTCAGCGCCACGGCGGCGAAGGTTCGGGAGCGTCGCCAGCAGCCGATCGCGGCGATGAACATGGCGATCGACCACAGGAACGGCAGCTGGCCGAGGATCGGCGAGATCACGAGCGCGGGGTTCGTGAGGGTGGCCGCCGCCCACCAGCCGCGGCGCAGCGACGGGAACGCCCAGAAGGTGGCGACGACGGTGGCGGCGAAGCCGAGGACGAGCCACAGCGTGACGGCCCGGTCACCCAGCAACGGCCATGCGAGCGCCGCTGTGACCCATGGGATCGACGCATACGGGAACGTCAACGCCTGTCCGCCGGCGAGCTGCGGCACGTGCATCGGGATCCCGTGGCCGCCCCAGAGCTGATCTGCGATGAACCAGACGTGGACGTTGTTGCTGAGCGAGTCGTGGCTGATGAACACGGGTCGAGCGAGCATCATCGCCCCGATCGCCGTCCACGCCGCGACGACCACCCACGTCGCGATCCGCCCCGTGAGCGTCCAGACCGGTCCGTCGTCAGCCGCGGGTGCAGTCGCAGCCGAACCGGAGCGATGTCCTGGTGTGGGTAGCGTGTCGGCGACGGGAGAGAGGTCGGTCATCGGTGGTCCGAAGGTGAGCGGGTGACGCAGCGGTTCAGCGACGGAGCAAGAGGATACGGGCTGGGCCTGGTCTGCCTGCCGATCGCGGCGCTCCCCACGGCCGCAACGCTCCGCGACCTCGTCACCGTCGCCGTCGCCGTCGCCGTGGCGTCGGTGATCGCAGCCGTCTTCGCCCGCGTGGCAGCGACGCGCCGCAACCTGTGGCTCGGCCCGCTGCTCGTGGCGTTGGCCTCGCTTCTGTACTCGGTCACCCCCGCGGGGGTGTCCACCGCGATCATCGCCGTGCTGGTCGGCGCCGGTGCGGGGCTGTCGACCGGTGGCGGACGCCGCCCGCTGCTCGGGCCGGCGCAGCTGGCCGGAGCTGTGCTGTCCACCGTGGCGGTGCTCGGTTCGTGGTGGTCGGCCGGGAGGGGATCCAGCGTGCCGTTCCTCGTCGCCGCGGTGTCGTCGGTGCTGGCAGCGACGGTGCTCGCGGCGTCGCTGCCACAGCATCTCCCCGGCACCGCCGACGGAGATGCGTCGGCTGTCGCTGCCCGGCGTGGATCGACGACCCGGCGCATCCTCGTCGGCTCAGCGCTCTCCTTCGGCGCGCTGATGGTGGTGTGGACCGGTTGCAACGACCCGCGGCTGTCGTGGTTCGGCCCCGTCGACGCACACGGGCCGCGTGATGAGCGACAGGTCGCGATCACCTTCGACGACGGGCCGAACGACACCGCATCGCTCGAGGTGGCCCGCATCCTCGACGAGCGCGGCGTCAAGGGGACCTTCTTCGAGGTCGGGCGCGCCGTGCGCACGTTGCCCGGGGTGGCACGGCAACTGGTCGCGGACGGCCAC
>JAFDWA010000381.1 GCA_018268735.1 Actinomycetota bacterium
GTGTCCTCATCCACCAGCCCTACGCCCAGTCCGGCTACGCGCAGGTGTCCGACCTCGAGATCGCCGCGAACGAGATCATCCGGCTCAAGGAGACGCTCGAGCACGTGCTGTCACGTCACACCGGACAGCCCGTCGAGAAGATCTCCAAGGACACCGACCGCGACTACGTGATGACCGCATCGGAGGCCAAGGAGTACGGGATCATCGACGAGGTGATCGAGGCCCGCAACGTGGTGGACAACAGCGGACCGATCGCGGCGATCAGCTGACGGATCGGGCACAATGGTGGGCCACCGCGGGTAGGTGACCGGCGGTGGTGCACCAGACGAACGTGATGAAGCCGCTGGAACCCGGTCCGCCGGGACCCGCGACCATCGACGAGAACCAGAGGGAGCCCGGTGGCCAAGTTCGGTGACGGAGGAGAGCTCCTCAAGTGCTCGTTCTGCGGCAAGTCGCAGAAGCAGGTCAAGAAGCTCATCGCCGGACCCGGCGTCTACATCTGCGACGAGTGCATCGACCTCTGCAACGAGATCATCGAGGAGGAGCTCGCCGAGACGGGCGACCTCGTGCTGGAGGAGCTCCCCAAGCCGGCAGAGATCTTCTCGTTCCTCGACGACTTCATCGTCGGCCAGGACCGGGCCAAGAAGATCCTGTCGGTCGCGGTCTACAACCACTACAAGCGCGTCCAGCACGGCGCCAACCGATCTGGCCCCGACGAGGTGGAGCTCGCGAAGAGCAACATCATGCTCATCGGTCCCACCGGGTGCGGCAAGACCCTGCTGGCGCAGACGCTGGCACGGATGCTCAACGTGCCGTTCGCGATCGCGGATGCCACCGCGCTCACCGAGGCGGGCTACGTCGGCGAGGACGTCGAGAACATCCTGCTCAAGCTGATCCAGGCCGCCGACTTCGACGTGAAGAAGGCCGAGACCGGGATCATCTACATCGACGAGATCGACAAGGTCGCCCGCAAGTCCGAGAACCCGTCGATCACGCGTGACGTCTCGGGCGAGGGCGTGCAGCAGGCGCTGCTCAAGATCCTGGAGGGGACCACGGCATCGGTGCCGCCGCAAGGTGGACGCAAGCACCCCCACCAGGAGTTCATCCAGATCGACACCACCAACGTGCTGTTCATCTGCGGCGGGGCGTTCGCCGGGCTCGACAAGATCGTGGAGCAGCGGATCGGGCGCAAAGGCGTCGGCTTCGGTGCCGAGATCCGCTCCGTCAACGAGCGGCGCGAAGGGGACCTGTTCGCACAGGCGCTCCCGGAGGATCTCCTGAAGTTCGGGTTGATCCCGGAGTTCGTCGGCCGGCTCCCCGTGATGGGGGTCGTCGACAACCTGGATCGTGACGCACTCATCCAGATCCTCGTCGAGCCGAAGAACGCCCTCGTCAAGCAGTACCGGAAGTTCTTCGAGCTCGAGGACGTCGACCTCGAGTTCACCGACGACGCACTCGCCGCGGTCGCGGAGCAGGCGCTGGTGCGGGGAACCGGCGCACGGGGTCTACGTGCGATCCTGGAGGAGGTGCTCCTCGGGGTGATGTACGAGCTGCCGTCGCGGACCGATGTCAGCAAGGTGGTCGTCGACGAGGACTCGGTGCTCGAGAAGGTCAACCCGACGCTGGTTCCCAGGACGACCAAGCCCCGTTCGACGCGACCACGTCGCGCCGCCTCCTGACCCGGCCACCTCGCAGGGATCCAGCGACCCAGCCGATGGGCATCGTCGAGAGCCTCGCATGGCTCGACGGACACCTGGACCACGAGTCGATGTCGACCGGCGTCGCTGCGGGCCGCGTCGACGGGCTCGACCTGGGTTCGATGGTCGAGCTGTGCGGCCTGATCGGTGACCCGCAGGCTGACGTGCCGGCAATCCACGTCACCGGGACCAACGGCAAGGGGTCGGTGACAGCCATGGTCGTCGGGCTCCTGCAGGCCCACGGCCTCAGCGTGGGCAGCTACACCAGCCCGCACCTCGAACGGGTCAACGAGCGCCTGCGCCGCGACGGCGAACCCATCGACGACCAGACGCTGAGCGAGGTGCTCGACGGCCTACGTGCGGTCGAGTCGCTCATGGACACCCACCCGACCTGGTTCGAGCTGCTGACCGCGGCCGCGTTCCGATGGTTCGCGGAGGCCCCTGTCGACGCGTCGGTGATCGAAGTCGGGTTGCTCGGACGCTACGACGCCACCAACGTCGTCGACGGTCGCGTCGCGGTGGTGACCGGCGTCGCCGGCGACCACACGGACTTCGCCCCGGGCTGGGAGCTCGCGGTCGCGGGTGAGAAGGCCGGGATCATCGCAGCAGAGTCGACCGCTGTGCTCGGCCGCATGGCCCCTGAGCTCCGCGAGGTCTTCCACGCCGAGGGGCCCGCTGCGACGGTCGCCGAGGACGTGGACTTCGAGGTCCTGTCGACGCGGCCGGCGATCGGTGGCCGGATGGTCGACGTCGCCGGA
>JAFDWA010000382.1 GCA_018268735.1 Actinomycetota bacterium
GGCGGTCGTCGGCGTCGGCGTGTGGTGGGGTCCGGGCTGGGGGCTGCAGGCCGGCACCCTCGTCGCCTGCCTGTTCCTCACGAACCTCATCGTGCAACCCGTCGCCGAGCTCGGCGAGATCCTCGACCAGACCCAGACGGCGCTCGCCGGATGGCGCAAGGTGCTGCGACTCATGGACGAACCGGTCGAGGTGGTCGAACCGGAGCCGGGTGTCGAGCTGCCGTCGGGGGCGCTGGATCTGCGAGTCGACGGCGTCGAGTTCGCCTACGAGCCGGGTCACCCTGTGCTGCACGAGGTGTCGTTGCACCTTCCGGCGGGGATCAACGCAGCGATCGTGGGCGAGACCGGATCCGGCAAGTCGACGATGGCCAAGCTGCTCACCCGGCTCGCCGATCCGACCGCGGGACGCGTGCTGCTCGACGGCGTCGACGTGCGCGAGGTGTCGAAGGCGTCGCGGTCGAGCGCGATCCGCCTGGTGCCCCAGGAC
Organism: Actinomycetota bacterium; assembly: GCA_018268735.1. Lineage (GTDB taxonomy): Bacteria > Actinomycetota > Acidimicrobiia > Acidimicrobiales > Microtrichaceae > Dermatobacter. The sequence goes on from JAFDWA010000382.1 coordinate 488, forward strand.
GGGTTCCTGTTCGACACGACCGTCGCCGAGAACGTGCGCATGGGTCGGCCCGATGCGGACGACGACGAGGTCGCCGACGCCTTCACCGCGCTCGGGCTGGACTGGTGGGTCGCGACGCTGCCCGAGGGGCTTGCCACACCGGTGCGTGAGCGGGGCGATGCGCTGTCGGTCGGGGAACGCCAGCTCGTCGCGCTGGCCCGGGCGCAGCTCGCGGACCCCGGCCTGCTGATCCTCGACGAGGCGACCTCCGCGGTCGACCCGGAGACCGAACGAGCGTTGGCCGAGGCGCTCGCCAAGCTCGCGACAGGTCGCACGACCGTGTCGATCGCGCATCGGCTGTCGACCGCGGAGGCGGCCGACGTCGTCGTCGTGTTCGACGCCGGGCGGATCGTGCAGATGGGCCCGCACGCCGAGCTGGTCGCCCAGGGCGGCGTCTACGGGCGGCTCCACGAGTCCTGGATCGGCAACACGCGGGCCGCGTGAGTCCTTGACGGACCGCCGCATCGTCGGAAGGCTCTTGTACCGAGGACATCTGTACCGAGGACGTCTGTACCGAGGACGTCTGTACCGAGGACGTCTGACGTCGATCATCGACGTGAGACGTGCCGAGTCCAGGAGGGGTGAGTTGGGTGTCGGCATGGTGACGTGGGGACGCAAGACGCTGCTCGTCGCGGCGTCCTCGGCGCTGGTGCTCGTCGGTGCGTCGGCGTGCACGCCGCAGCCGCCGCCGGTGCTGCCCGACGGCACGTCCGTCGACGTGATCACCTACGCGCCCCCAGGTGCGACCGGCGACCCGCACGCGGTGACGTCCTCCTTGCTGCACATCGACGCCGACGGCACGACGACCGATCTCGGTCCGGCGGACCGGCGGGCGAACCGACTCGAGCGGGCGCTGTCGCCCGACGGCTCCAAGCTGCTGCTCGCCAGCCTCGACGCCGGCGGTGTCCTCGGCGGTGGCGTGGCCCACGTCCGCGTCTACGACGTCAGCGGTGCTGACCTGTCGACGTTCGACCCGGCGACGTCCGATCCGTCCGCGTTCACGTTGCTGCGCAGCGTCGACGCGACCGTGACCTGGGCGCCGTTCGGCTACGACGGGTTCCTCCCCGTCTGGTCGCCGGACGGCCAGGAGCTCGTGGTCGGCACCGACCCCGTCGAAGCCGGAGGGACGGCGACGGGGACCGTGGTGCGCATCGCATCGGTCGAGGACCCCACCGGCGCCTCGGACAGGACCGTCACCCTCGGTGTGGTGCCTGCGCTCAGCACGGTGCCGAGCTCGACCTACCTGCCGGTGCGGGTGACCGACTGGTCGAGCACCGGGCGGCTGTCGGTCGTGGCGACCGAGCAGCAGGCCGCGCTCACGACGATCCCGGGGGCGAGCTACGCCGTGCCGAGCATCGACCGGGTGTGGACCGCGTCGGCGTCCGACGGGACCGGGCTCCGCAAGGTCGCTCGCACCGGCGGCTTCGACGGCGTCGAGAGCTGGTTCCAGACGGTGTTCGTCGACCAGGGCGCTCCGGCGCTGCCGGTCGACCACATGCCCGCCGTGCCGATCTTCTCGCCCAACGGCACGCACCTGCTGCTGCCGCAGGGCGACACCGACGACGGCATGTACATGACGGCCCCGGTGATCGTCGCCGATGAGGCCGACGCTGCCCGCTCGTCGATCGACGTCCCGCGGCTCGTGCCGTGGAAGATCCTGTTCGGCCCGCAGATCCCGTTCGGGTTCGGGATCTGGCCGCTCACCTGGCGCTGACCGGTCTGCCCGTCATCTCGGACGAGACGGCATCGGCCCGCTGGGACCGCCAGGACGCCGGCCGGCAGATGGAGGGGCCGGGGTGGACACGGGCCGCTGTTTCGACCTGTCGGGGTGCCGGTCCTAACGTGCCCGGTGCAACCGAAGCCCCGACCTGGGAGGAACACCTGTGGCCAACGAGCCCATCCGCGTCGCCGTCACCGGAGCAGCCG
>JAFDWA010000383.1 GCA_018268735.1 Actinomycetota bacterium
GTCGCCGGTCACGCCGGGCAAGCCGGCGAAGGCGGCCCACATGGTGGGCGGACCGGCCATCGTGGTGACGCCGTGCTTGACCACCGACTCCATCGCCGAGACCGGATCGAACCGCTCCACGAGGAGGAGGGCCGCACCCACGAGCATCGACATCCCGAGCACGACGTTGAGGCCGAAGATGTGGAACATCGGCAGCAACCCGAACACCACGTCGTCGGAGACCTGCACGTCCTCGTCCGACGCCAGCACCTGGCGCAGGTTCACGTACAGGTTGCCGTGGGTGAGCATCGCCGGCCGGGGCGCACCGGCGGTGCCCGAGGTGAAGATCAGCACGGCGACATCGCCGGCATCCCGCTCGACCACCGGCAACGGGTCGTGCTCGAGGAGGTCGTCGAGCAGCAGCCCGAGCGGTCCCGGCTCGAAGCCGGCACCCATGAACAGGCGCACCGACGGCAGGGTCTCCCAGTCGATCTCGCGCAGCGCGTTGCGAGCAGTCGGCGTGGCGACGATCGCGACCGCTCCCGACTCCCGCAGCTCGTGGGCCATCGCGGCAGCCGGGTTGGTCGGGTTGAGCGGGACGACCACGAGCCCCGCACCGAGCGCAGCGAGGTACGACACGACGAAGTACCAGTTGTTGCCGGCGATGATGGCCAGGCGCTCCCCGGGCTGCAGCCCGTGCTCGATGAACCCGCCGCGCAACGCCGCGACCTGTCGGCGCAGCGTGCCGTAGTCGGTCGCCTGACCCCGACTGATGAGCGCCACCGCGTCGTCCGGGTGAGGATCGATGATCGTCGCCAGGTTCACCGGCGGCGAGGGTAGCTGGCCCAGCCGACTCAGTGCGGCGCCAGGACGACGAGCTGCAGGAACGTCGCACCGATGATCACGAGGAGCAGCACGACGATCGCGATCGTGGTGTTGCGCCTCACGATCCCACCTCGAGGGAACCCGCCGACGTCGCTCCGTCGACGTCGCGACGGCGGAACGTCACGTTGACGGCCGGGGCGACCGGCTCGGTGTCGTCGTCTCCCTCGACCGGACGGACGGTCACCGCGTCGCCGGCATCGACGCCGAGCGCTTCCGCTGCCGACGCCTGGCGCGCTGCGACAGCGATCAACCCGTAGCTGTCGATCACCAGCGCGACGGCACCCTCGGGGATCTCGTCGAAGGCGGTCACACGACGGACCGCGCGTCGCGTGCCGGCGAGGAGCAGCTCGTAGCGGTGCTGTCCGGGTCCGCCACCGATGCGGTCGAGCTCCTCGGGGTCGACGTTCAGCTGGACGTTGCCGAAGCGGTCGACCCAGAGGACCTCGGCGACGAGCGCGCCGTCCTCCTCGCGTGCGATGGGCAGGACACCGGGGAACAACGTCGCGGTGTCGAGCTCCTCGCCGAGGTCGGTGAGCGGCACGCCGTTGCAGAGGTGCGCCGCTGCGGGCGCGAACACGTCACGGCCGTCGAAGAGGGGCCCGAGCGCAGGGAGCTGGTGGTCGGGGTCGTTCAGCCACACCGCCCTGGTCGCGCCGCCGAGCATCCCGACTGCCGGAGCGAGCACGCCGTTGTCGGGACCGATGAGCACGGCACGACCGTCGCCGACCTCGACCGCGATCGGACGCCGGTGCGTGCCGACGCCGGGATCCACCACCGCGAGGATCACCCCCGGGGCCAGGTACTGCACGCTGCGGGCCAGGGTGAGCCCTGCGCCCCTCAGGTCGTAGGGCTCGACGCCGTGGGTGATGTCGATGATGCTCGTGCCCGGCGCGAGCTGGTGGATGATCGAGTGCACCACCCCGACGAACTCGTCGCGGTAGCCGTAGTCCGACAGGAACGACACGGTGTCATAGGCAGGGCTGTCATAGGCAGGGCTGTCATAGGCAGGGCTGTCATAGGCAGGGCTGTCCGGGCTCGACTGGTCAGGGTGCAACGCCACGGCGTCGACGGTACCCCGTGGCAGGGGGTCGGTCAGTTGCCGAGCTCGGTGGAGCGCTGGGTCGCGGCGAGCACCGCGTCGGCGAACGCCGCACGCACCGCAGCGGACTCGAGCCGGTGCACGCCGGCCGCCGTCGTCCCACCCGGCGAGGTGACCGCAGCGCGCAGCGCCTCGGGACCGTCTCCGCTCGACTCGAGGAGCCGGGCCGCGCCCAGCAGCGTTCGTCGGGTCAGCTCCTCGGCGACCCCACGCTGCAACCCGGCGAGCACCCCGGCGTCGATCAGCGCCTCGGCGACGAGGAACACGTAGGCGGGCCCGGAGCCCGACAGGCCCGTGACGGCGTCCATCGAGCTCTCCGGGACCCGCACCACGGTCCCCACCGAGCCGAGCAGGTCCTCCGCCCACCGGAGGTCGTCGTCGTCGGCTGCCGAACCGCCGCAGATCGCGGCGGCGCCCTCACCGACGAGCGCTGCGGTGTTGGGCATGGCCCGCACCACTGCGACACCGGGACCGACCGCCCCTTCGAG
>JAFDWA010000384.1 GCA_018268735.1 Actinomycetota bacterium
AGCCGCGTGATCTGCTCGGGTCGGGGCGCCGCTGCGAAGCTCGCGACCGCGACGCCCTCGTCGATGATCAGGGCGATGCGGTCCGACGCGTCGGACTGGTTCGGCAGCAGGTTCACCCCGAACGGGTTCGGCGTGCGCGCCCGGACCTTGCGGACCGCGTCGTGGAGCTCCTCCAGCGTCATCGTCGCCGAGGCGAGGATGCCGAGGCCCCCGGCGGCAGCGGTCGCCGCGGTGAGCCGGGCGCCGGACACCCAGCCCATGCCGGTCTGCACGATCGGGTATCGGACACCGAACAGCTCCGTCGCCCGAGTCGACAACGCCCGATGGCGGGCGGTTCCGCTCGGTGCCGGGGACTCGGACGTCGTGGCGTCAGGCATCGGGAACTTCGCTGAAGCGGAGCCCACCGGGGTCGATGCGCTCGAGCTCCTCGATCTCGATGCCCTCGGGCCCGCGGCTCGTCGGGACCTCGTCGGGGACCTGCAGGTCGAACCCGGTCGCCTCGACGACGTCGTCGACGGTCACGCCGGGGTGCACCGAACGCAGCCGCATCGTCGCGACACCGTCGTCGGCGCCGGGCGCCACAGCGAAGTCGAACACCGCGAGGTTCGACACGACCCGTCGGATCTCGTGGTACCGAGCGGACGTCGGACCGAGCGCCGCGGCGCGGTCGTAGCCGACGCCGCAGACGACGTCGACCGCCTCGACGAACACCTTCGGCGAGTGGTTGGGGACCCAGTAGCTCGTCGTGTGGTTGATCGTGTTGCCCGGCGCGCCGCGGAACCCGAGGAGCTGTGAGCGGGGGCGGTGCCAGTCGCCGATCGCCGCGATGTTCTGGTTGCCGAACCGGTCGACCTGGGTCGCGCCCATCATCACGTGACGTCGACCGTGCCACAGCAGCCCGAACATCTCGCGGTACGGGTTCCACCGGCCGATCACCCGTTGCGCCTGGCGATCTTCTTCGGACAGGCCGACGGGTGGCACGTTGTCGATGAGCGTGTAGAACCCGTCGGTCAGCGCCAGATGCGGCTCGAAGGTCGCCGCGGCGAGGCGACCGCCGACGAGCGGCAGGTTGCCGATCGGGTTGCAGAGCCGTTCGCCGTCGCCACGGAACGCCTCGGCGATCGCCACGGCGCAGATGTCGGCCCTCCTCGGATCGCTCACTTCGACCCCCCCTTCGCGTCGGTTGCGTCAGCCAGCTCACGGACGTGCGCCCGGTAGGTCTCGTCGTCGACGTCGAGGAACCGCGCCGCGAAGTCCTCCCACGCCTCGTCGGATCGGGCCGTGCCGGCGTACACGCGCTGGAACGCCTCGTCGCGCCCGTAGTCGGGCAGGCACTCGGTGAAGTGCGCGCCGCCGGGCGCGTGGACCACGCCGGTGACGTCCATGCGGGAGATGCTCTGGTGGGTGACGTCGGTGCCGGCGCCGAGCTCACCGGTCGCCACGACCGACTCGCAGGACACGAAGGCACGGTCCGCCGCTCGGACGAGCAGGTCGTCGAAGTACGGGTCCTCGCCGAGCCACACGGCGTTGCCGGACACGTCCGCTCGGTGCTGGTGGACGAGCGCAGCGTCGAGGTGCAGCGCCGGTGCGGCGAGCAGCTCCTCGTGCTCACCGGTCACCGGATCCGGATACGGCGACCGCACGGTTGCGATGTGACCCATGACCCTCGGCACGTCTGATCCCAAGCCGGCACGGGTCGGAAGGAACGGGAGGCGCCACGCTGCGGCCTGGATGCCGAGGAGGAACATGCCTTCGTCGAGCTCGACCGCCTCGACCGAACCGGCCTGGCGTGCGGCCCGGTAGTGCGGCTCCAGCGGGATCGAGTCGAGCGACACGAACCCGCTGATCACCTTGGACGCCTTGCCGGACCGGCACAGCAGGCCCACATCGGGGCCGCCGTAGGCGACGACGGTCAGGTCGGTGAGATCGGAGCGGAGGATCGCCCGGATGAGCGACATCGGCTTGCGGCGGCTTCCCCAGCCGCCGATCCCGATGGTCATCCCAGAGCGGAGCTCCGACACCACCTCGTCCGTGGTACACGTCTTGTCGGGTCCTGGCACCCCGGTCCCTTTCGTCCGGCAGCATCTGACGCCTCGTCAGGTCCGCGACCGTAGACGGCACGCGACGCGCGGACCACCTGCCGGACCGATAGCGTCGAGCGGGTTCGACCACCACACAGAGGTACCGATGTCCCGCCGCCGCCCACTCGCCCTGACGCTCGCCGCCGTGTTCGCAGCCCTGACGCTGTTCGCCACCGCCTGCAGTTCCTCCGACAAGGCCGACGACTCGAGGAAGACCACCACCACCGCGGAGAAGGACAGCAAGTCGTCCGACAGCTCCAAGAGCTCCGAACCGACCAGCACGCTCGACGACGGAGCGTTCTCTGCGGAGGTCTCGAAGGCGGAGGAGAGCCTCGCC
>JAFDWA010000385.1 GCA_018268735.1 Actinomycetota bacterium
ATTGGCCGGACTGCTCCGATCCCTTCTCGGGCGATGTCCGCGGTCTGCGTGGCTGGGCCGACGTGAGCGATGTGACGCTGCACGGCGCGCGGTGACCCCGGGTGGCCGGCCAGGCCACCCCGGTACGCGTCACCTTCACTCGCCACGAGTGCATCAGAACCCCAAGCCCTCCGGGCACCGACCCCTCGGTGCACCATCGCCCACTACCGGATCAACAATCCCTACCCAGGCAGCAGCCGGGTGAAACCCGAAGTGCCGTCCAGAGCTGCAGTGCCTCCTAGAACTGCACCTGGTTGTAGACCCCGTACATCGCGGCCACCATCGCCAGCGCGACGAACCCGACCACGACGCCGATGAACACGATCATCAGCGGCTCGAAGTAGGCCGTCAGCTTGTCGACCGCGTACGTCAGCTCCTCTTCGTAGAAGCTCGCCGCGTTGTTGAGCTGGTCCGACAGCTCGCCGGTGCGCTCACCCACCCGGACCATCTGGATGACCGCGCTCGGGAACAGCTCGGTGCTCGCCAGCGGATCGGCGAAGCCGGCGCCCGCCAGCGTGCCCTCCATGGCCTCGGCGAGCCGCTCCTTGTAGACCAGGTTGTTGGCGCAGTCGATCGATGTCGGCAGCGCGTCCGGCAACGGGACACCGGCGTCGAGCAGCGCAGCGAGCACCCGGGTGAAGCGCTCCGTCGACGAGTACGTCACGACCGTCTTGATGAGCGGGACCCTCAACTGCAGTCCGTGGAGGTTGCGCCGACCACCCGGGGTCCTCACGTACACCACCAACAGGATCGAGCCGACGACCAGGACCAGTCCGGTGATCATCCCCGCCGGCGACTGCACGAAGTCGGCGATCGCCATGAGCATGCGGGTCGGCAGCGGAAGCGTGGCACCGAAGTCCTTGAAGAACTCCGCGAACTTCGGGATCGCGAACACCACGATGATCACGACGACCGCGATCGAGATGCCGAGCAGGATGCAGGGGTAGATGAGCGCCTTTCGGACCGACCGGGTCAGCTCGACGTCACGACGGACATAGGCGTGCAGCTGGTCGAACGCCTCGTCCATGCGGCCGGTGAGCTCGGCGGAACCGAGCAGCGCCATGAAGTAGCTCGGGAAGATGTCGGCGTGCATGCTCAGCGCCTCGGTCACCGAACGTCCACCGGTTACCCGGTCCAACACGTCGGCGAGCACCGCCTTGAACCGGGTGTTGTCCGCGTCCTGGCGGAGGTTGTTCAACGCCTCGGTCATCGGCACGCCGGCGCGGAGGAACGTCGCCATCTGCCGCGAGAAGTGCATGATGTCGACGAGCGGCACCTTCTGCTTGGTGACCTCGACCTGCAGGCCCTTCTTCTCCGCGATCTTCGTGACGCGGATGCCCTGCACCGCGAGCTCGTTGCGGGCGTGGTTCGCCGAGGGGCCCTCGACGACCCCCTTGACGCGCTCGCCGTCGATCGTCTCCCCCTCGTAGCGGTACTTGGCCCGCTTCGGGGTCTTGCCCTTCGGGATCTCGGCCCGGGGCTCGTCGGTCATGGTCGCCATGGACCCTCCCTCACTCCGCCTTCGTCGCGGTCGTCATGTTCGACCGCGACGACGTGTCTGTTCTGTCTGCACCATCTGCACTGTCTGCACTGTCTGCGGCGTCTGTTCTGCCTGCAGCGTCCGTGCCATCGCCGCCAGCCTCACTCCCGCCGCGGCCCGGCGACTGCGGCCCGACAGCGGCCTTGGTGCCCGCTGTCGACGCACCCTCGGACGTGGAGTCCTCGGGCCGCGTGCCCAGGCTCGAGGTCCGCGAGCCGCGAGACCTGCCACCGGACCTACCGGACGACCTGGCGCCGCCGGACTTCGTTCCGCCGGACCTGCCGGAGCCCGACCTGGCGGCGGCCGGCTTGGCGGCGGCCGGCTTGGCGCCCGAGGACCTCGTAGCGGTTCCCTCCGTCCGGACACCGACACCCTCGGCGTCGCCGTCCGCAGCTCCATCGGTCGAACCGCCCGACGAGCCGGACTCGCCGGCGTCGACCGCATCGCCCTCCGATGGCTGCTCCAACGCGTCGGGCCCGCGGCGCAGCATCCGCTTGCCGGCCGGCAGCTCCTTCGGCCGCTCCTCGCCGAAGTCGTCCACCCCAGGTGCGTACACGCTGCGGATCACGTCCTCGACCGTGGTGATCCCGTCGACGACGAGGTCGAAGGCCTGCTCCTGCATGGTCTTCATCCCCTCGTCGATCGCCACCTCGCGAAGCGTGTGGTGCGGCGCTCGTTGCACGATCAGCTCGCGGATGTTGTCGGAGACCTCGAGCAGCTCGTACACGCCGACCCGGCCGCGGTAGCCGGTCTTGTTGCACAGGTTGCAGCCGGCGCCCTTCAACCACGTCGGCGGGAGGGTCGACACGTGCTGGGCGACGATGCTGACCTCGGC
>JAFDWA010000386.1 GCA_018268735.1 Actinomycetota bacterium
CCTGCTGCTCGCCGCGAGGGCGATGGGGCTCGGCGCGTCGCTGATCACCCTGCCGCTGTGGAGCGTGACGCTGTCGCGTCGGACGCTCGGCCTGCCGATGACGGTCCAGCCGATCTGCATGGTGCCACTGGGCTGGCCACGTGGGCGCTACGGGCCGACCACACGCCGCGCTGTCGGTGACGTGGTGCACCTCGATCGCTACGGGAGCCGGCCGTGGCAGGGTCGTTCGGTTGGGGAGGGTCGTTCTGTGGGGGAGCCGGATGCCGAAGGTGCGTCGTCGTGAGCGGCATGCGGGGTGCGCCGATGCCGTCGGTGCTCGATGCCGCGTCCGCCATCCGCGAGGGTCGATCGAGCTCGCTCGAGCTGGTCGAGGAGTGCCTCACCCGGATCGCTGACCACGACGGGACGTTGAACGCGTTCGTGCACCTCGACGCGGACGGCGCGCGTCGTGCTGCCGAAGCCGTCGATGCGCGCGTCGCCTCGGGAGAGGGCGAGCTCCTCGGTCCGCTCGCCGGGGTGCCCTTCGGTGTGAAGGACCTCGAGGACTGCGCAGGGATGCCGACGAGCCACGGCTCGCTGCTCTACAAGGGCGGACCGCCGGTCGCGACGGACTCGGAGCACGTGTCCCGACTGCGGTCGGCGGGAGCGATCCCGATCGGCAAGACCGCGGCGCCGGAGTTCGGGACGATCCAGTACACCTACACGAAGGCGTGGGGAGCGACCCGCAACGCGTGGAACCCGGAGCGGACGCCGGGCGGGTCGAGCGGCGGGTCCGCGGCGGCTGTCGCTGCGGGCCTCGTCCCCTTCGCCACCGCGTCCGACGGCGGCGGTTCGACGCGGATCCCCGCCGGGTTCTCGGGGCTCGTCGGGTTCAAGCCGAGCCACGGCCGGATTCCGCACCCGGACGTCGATCCGTCGGAGACCGCCTGCTACGGAGCGTTGACGACCACGGTGGCCGACAGCGCTCGTCACCTCGACGTGACGGCGGGCCCCCACGACACCGATCGCCTGTCGCTGCCGCCGCCGTCGGTCCGCTACGAGGACGCGATCGAGGACCTCGACGTGTCGGGTCTCCGGGTCGGTTGGTCCTCGACGCTCGGGTTCGCCGCGATCGATCCCGAGGTCGCGGAGGTGGCTGCCGCGGCGGCGCACGACGCGACCCGGGCCGCGGGGGTCGAGCTCGTGGACGTGGACGTGCACCTCACGGATCCGGTCGCGACGTGGTTGTCGGCCGGAGCGATGTCGTTGTGGTTGGGCATCGACGAGGCATCGCACTGGCCGGATCGGGCAGACGATCTGACGCCGTTCGTGCGCTACTCGCTCGAGGCCACCCAGGACCGGCCGCTGTGCACCCTGGTCCGGGGCTACCGCAGGCGCCTGCAGCTGCAGGCCGACATGGCAGCGCTGTTCTCGGAGGTCGACGTGCTGATGACCCCGACGACGGCGGTGCCCGCGTTCGCCGCCGAGGGCCCGTCGCCGTCGGTCATCGGAGGGGTGGAGGTGAACGCTGCGATGAGCGTCCCGTTCACGATGCTCGCGAACCTCTGCTGGAACCCTGCGGTGTCGGTGCCAGCCGGTTTCAGCTCCGACGGCCTCCCGATCGGTCTGCAGGTCATCGGTCGCCGCCACCACGACGAGGTGCCGTTGCGCTTCGCCCGGCTCCTGGAGATCGATCGGCCCTGGCCCCTGCACGCTCCCGGCTACACCTGACGCCCTCGGCTCCCGAGCCCGGCACGTCTGACGTCGATGCTCGACCTCAGACGTGCCGGGTGCGGAGTGGAGCGCCTGCGGCCGGCGGTCTTCCGTCGGGATCAGCCGCTCAGGGCCGGTGGATCGACACGGAGGTCGTGGCGGTCCGGTCGTCATCACCGGGTGAGGACGTCTCGCAGCCGTCGTCGGTGCTCGACACGGCGGTGATCTCCGCGACGTCGACGCCGGCGGTGCTCGATGGGCCGGTGGTGCTCGACGTGTCGGTGCTGCCCGATGGGGGTGTGACGCCTGCTGAGCGATCGACGGTGGCGGCGCAGCCGACGTCGACCTGCGTCGCCACGATCGGCGCGACGGTCGTGGCGTCGCCGTCGCTCGGTGTCCAGCACGCCTGTCCTGCGGCGGTCGGGGCCTGAGCCGGACCCTCCGGCTGGATGCGGACCCGGACGCAGATGCGGGCGGTCCCGATCGTGGGGAGCACCGGGTCCTCGACGTGCACCTCGATCGCATCGGGCGACGGGGTCGCCCGCACGGCGAGGCGGTCGAGCACCGTCGTGGCGGTCGTGGAGGAGCTGCCGCCGGTTCCCGCAGCCGGTCCCTGGTCGGCGTCGCCGCCGGGGAGCAGCGCTGCCACAGCGATGACGACGACGACCACCGCGGCTGCCGCGCCGCCGGTGATCACCCGTCGGGCGTTGCGCTCCCGGT
>JAFDWA010000387.1 GCA_018268735.1 Actinomycetota bacterium
GGCCCTCTACCTCGGGCTCGTGCTCGGTGACGATCGCGAGCAGAGCGACCTCGACCGCTTCCGGTTCCAGGCCACCGGCCTCGGTCACCTCCTCGCGGTCAGCGGCCAGAACGTGGCGTTCCTCATGCTGGTTGCACGACCCCTGCTCGAGCGCTGCAGCCTGAGGACCCGCTGGGCCCTCGGCCTGGGCGTGCTGGCGCTGTTCGTGCTCGTGACGCGGGCCGAGGCATCCGTGCTGCGGGCCGCTGCGATGGCGGCGGTCTCTCTGGTCGCCGCAGGTGCAGGGCGCACTGTGTCCGCCGCGAGGATCCTGGCGACCGCGGTCATCGGTCTGCTGCTCGTCGACCCGCTGCTCGTGATGGGACTGGGGTTCCAGCTCTCGGTCTGCGCCACGATCGGCATGGTCGTCGGCGTTCGCCCGATCGCTGCGCGACTTCGAGGACCCCGTTGGTTGGCAGAGACCATCGCTGCCACAGTCGCGGCGCAGCTGGCCACAGCGCCGTTGCTCGTCGGCTTGAACGGCTGGATCCCATCGGTGGCCACGCTGGTGAACGTCGTCGCTGTCCCGGTCGCCGGTGCCGTCATGGTGCTCGGGATGACCGTCGGCCTGCTCGCCGGGAGCGTCATCGCTCCGTTGTCCGCGCTCCTGAACACCCCGACGGAGCTCCTCGTCCGCTGGATCGAGCTCGCAGCGGACGTCGGTTCGCGCACGCCGCTGCCGCTGCTCGGAGTCGACCGGCTCCTGTGCGTCGCGGGTGCGGTCTGCGTGCTGCTCGGCGGTGCTCGACGTCGTGGCCGTTCGCTGCTGGTCGCCGGGCTGCTCCTCGCCCTCGCGCTCGCGCCGGTGTCACCGCAGCCGGGTCGCAGCACGGTGACCCGAGGTGTCGAGCTGTTCGTGGATGACTGCGGACACCGGCTGGTCACGCTCGCCGGGCGGATCGACGTCGCCGACGTCCTGACCTCGCTGGCCCTCCACGGCGTCGTCGCGGCCGACGTGGTGAGCGGGCCACCCGGCGGTGCCACGTCGGCAGTCGCCGAGCAGCTCGGTGCGGTCCGCTCGACGCGAGTGGGCACATCCGTCGTCGGAGAGCTGCCGTGTACGGTGACGCCGTGAGCGACGTGATGTTCCGGGCGACGCTCGCCCGGTCGCTGCCCGAGAGCGACGCGGTGACCATCCTGGACGGCGATCTCACGCAACGGCGAGTGGCCGTCGTCGACCAGGTGTGGGACACCTCCACCGAGGCCGTGAGCGCGGCGATCAGCGCCCGTGGCGACGTCGGCGTCCTCGTTCGACCGCTCCCGACGGGCCGAACGGAGGACCTCGCGCTCCGCCAGGTGCTCCACGCGGTGCGGCGGTGGTCGTCGGCCGGCCTCACGGTCGCGACCGATCTCGACGCGGCTGTGGCTGATCTCGACGGGGCTGTGGCTGATCTCGACCGGGCGGTGCCCGTGCCGGCGTTCGTGACCGCAGCGATGGTCGCCGGCGCGAGGGTGCTCGTGCTGGGAGAGCGATCTGGTCCGCAGGCCGAGCGTGATGCTCGGCGGGCAGCGGACGTGACCGAGGCGCTGCTCTTCGAGCGCGCGGGCGCACGCCCCGACCCGCCGGACCTTCCGCGCGGCGGGGCCGTCGGCGGCGTCTGATGGGCGGCGAGATCCACCTCCTCAAGGGCAGCGATCCGGTCCTCCTGAACGAGGCGCAGGTCCAGCTCGTGAACCGTCTCGTCGGCGAGTCCTCCCGCGACGAGGTCCTCGCCGAGTTCACCGGCGACGACTACGACCTGCAGGCGGTGGTGCTGGCCGCCCAGACGGTCTCCATGTTCGGGGATCGAGTGGTCGTCGCGCACCAGCTGGGACGATTCGGACGGCCCAAGCGATCCGACGACGATGTCGACGGTGACGCCGAACCGACCGGTGCCGAGCCGCAGCGACCGACCACGTCAGGGATCTCGCCGCTGATCGAGTACCTCGACGATCCGTCGCCCGACACGAGCCTCGTGCTGATCTGGAGTCCGCCGTCCTCTCCCGGGGTGCCGCGCGGTCCGGTGCCCAGGCAGCTGTCCGACGCCGTCAAGCGGGCCGGCGGAACCGTCTCCGACCACGGTGCGCCGACAGGGAAGATGGCAGCGAAGTGGATCGACGAGCGACTGGCAACGTCGTCGATCCGGCTCGAACCTGCCGCCAAGCGCTTGCTGAGCGACAACCTCGGCGAGGATGTCAACCGGCTCGCCGGGGTGCTCACGGTGCTGGAGGCGATCTTCGGCGACGGCGCTGCAGCGCTGTCACCCGACGACCTTCGCCCATTCCTCGGCGATGCCGGCGGTGTCCCGCCGTGGGACCTGACCGACGCGATCGACAAGGGCAGGGTCGCCGACGCCGTCGGGTACCTCCGGCGGATGCTCCTCG
>JAFDWA010000388.1 GCA_018268735.1 Actinomycetota bacterium
CGCTGCGCTCGTCGGTGCCCGTCGCCCTGATGGTCCAGGACCTCTCCTTCGAGCACCGCCCCCAGGACTACCCGCCCGTCACCCGTCGTCGGCTGCAGTGGGCGGTCCGCTCGCAGGTCCACCGGGCGCGGGTCGTGCTCACCGTCAGCGACCACGCCCGCAGCGACCTCGTGCGCACGTATCGGCTCGACCCGTCCCGTGTGCTCACGATCCCCAACGCGAACCTGCCGGCTCCGGCCATCGGTGAGGACGTCCTCGGCGCTGCCCGCACCGGACTGGCGGCCCATGGCGTCGACGGTCCGTACTTCCTGTACCTCGGGAACCTGCATCCCCGGAAGAACGTGGGCAGCGTGATCGAGGCGTTCGGCCGAGCACGTGCGTCGGATCCACGTCTCGACGGCCACCGGCTGGTGATCGCCGGCGGGCGGTGGTGGGGGAGCGGCGAGGAGGACGTCGCCCGCAGCGCCGCCCCTCCGGGTTCGGTCGTGTTCCTCGGCCGCGTCGACGACGTCCAACGCGAGGTCCTGCTCCGCGACGCGACGGCGCTGTGCTACCTCTCGCTGTTCGAGGGCTTCGGGCTGCCACCGCTCGAAGCGATGGCACGGGGCACCGTCGTGATCGCCTCGGACCGGACGTCGGTGCCCGAGGTGGTCGGTGATGCTGCACTGGTGGTCGGTGCGCTCGACATCGCTGCGATCGCCGACGCCATGGTCCGGGTCGCCACCGACGAGGGGCTCGCGACATCGCTCCGTGAGAGGGGGCTGCGCCGAGCCGCCCACTACTCGGTGGCCAACACCGGCCGGGCGCTGCACGATGCGTTCACCGTCGCGCTCGACCGTCGATGGGAGCAGCCTCTGGCGCAGCGCTGCGACGGCGTGCTCGCGTCGATCGGAGTGCAGGCCGGGACCGCCGCCACGGCGTTCGACATCGACTGCGTGGACGAGGCCGCGGCGCTGCGTCGAACGTCGGTGGCATGCGCGTCGCTCTCGGCAGGCGACATCGGGGTGCTGCGGGTGCAGCGATCCGGCGGGGGCATCGGTGCCCGGCTGCGTCCGCTGTCGACCGACCGGTTGTGGCGGACGGCGGAGGCGGACGACTGCGTGGTGCTCGCAGGATGGGCCGACCCCGACCGCTCCGAGGTGCTGGTGGTGCGGCGCTCGTTCGTGTGAGCCGCCTCGGTCAGCGGTCGAGCTTCTCGGCGCGGTGGCGGGCCTCGACGACTCGGACCGTGCCCGAGCGTGACCGCATGACCAACGACTGCGTGGTGACGCCGAGTCGGTCGTAGTGCACGCCCTGCAGGAGGTTGCCGTCGGTGATGCCGGTCGCGGCGAAGAAGCAGTTGTCGCCGGCGACGAGGTCGTCGGTGCCGAGCACGCGATCGAGGTCGTAGCCGGCGCTCACCGCGGCGTCGCGCTCTGCGGTGTCGCGGGGCCACAGGCGACCGAGCAGCTCGCCGCCCATGCACTTCAACGCCGCAGCAGCGATGACGCCCTCCGGTGTGCCGCCGATGCCGAAGAGCACGTCGACGCCCGACTCGGGATAGGCGGTCGCGATCGCTGCGGCGACGTCGCCGTCGCCGATGAGTCGGATGCGTGAGCCGGTCTCGCGGATCTCGGCGACGATGTCGTCGTGGCGCGGCCGGTCGAGGACCGTGGCGGTGACCTCTCGGACGTCGATGCCCTTCGCGTCGGCGACCGCGCGCAGGTTGTCGGCGACCGACGCGTTGATGTCGATCCGTCCGACGCACTCCGGTCCGACGGCGATCTTCTCCATGTACACGCAGGGACCGGGATCGAACATGGTGCCCTGCTCGGACACGGCGATCACCGCAACCGCGCCGCCACGGCCCTTGGAGGTGAGCGTGGTGCCGTCGATCGGGTCCACCGCGATGTCGACGTGCGGGTTCGTTCCGTCGCCGACGACCTCCCCGTTGAACAGCATCGGTGCCTCGTCCTTCTCACCCTCGCCGATGATGACGGTGCCCGTCATGCTCACCGTGCCGAGGATGAGGCGCATCGCGTCCACCGCGGCGCCGTCGGCGCCTTCCTTGTCGCCCCGGCCGACCCACTTCGACGCCGCGAGCGCAGCGGCTTCGGTGGTGCGGACGAGCTCCATGGCCAGGTTGCGGTCGGGTGCGGTGTTCGTCATGTGCGAGACGATACCGACCCGGTCGTCGTCGCCCCAACGAGCGGGGTTCGACCGGAGGCCGCGGCCCGCAGCCCGTCGGGCGCGAACATGGCAACGTGAACGGCGACGAACCCGACCTCGAGATCGAGTACGACTGCACCACGTGGGCCGCGGAGTCCAGAGCGATGCTCGCCGGGCTGCTGGCATCGGGCGGGGTCCGCCACGTCTGGCAGGGGACCACCGTCGCCGTGCTGCCATCGGACG
>JAFDWA010000389.1 GCA_018268735.1 Actinomycetota bacterium
GCCGAGCACCAGAGCTGACGCGGCTCCGGCGGACGTGCAGGTGGGCGTCGCTGAGGTGGCGTGTGGCCGACCAGTTCGATGGGTGTCGGTGAACCGCCGTCGGTGCCGAGTCCTAGAGTGCGGGAATGCCTGAACCGCTGCAGATCGCGCCCGCCACCGGTCGACTCGGGATCCTGACGCCCGGGATGGGTGCGGTCGCGTCGACCGCCTACGCCGGCGTGCTGGCCGCCCGTCAGGGCCTCGCCGTGCCGATCGGCTCGCTCACCCAGATGGCGCACGTGCGCCTCGGCCGACGCGAAGAGGGTCGCAACCCGATGATCCGGGACTTCGTGCCGCTCGCCTCGCTCGACGACCTCGTCTTCGGTGGCTGGGACCCGATCTCGCCGAACGCGCTCGAAGCCGCACGCACCGCCGGCGTGCTCGAGGAGCGCGACCTCGCGCCGCTGTCGGGTGAGCTCGAGGGGATCAACGCGATGCCCGCGGTGTTCGACCAGCGTTGGGTGAAGCGCCTCGACGGCGTGCGGGTCAAGACCGGCGAGTCCAAGTGGGACCTCGCCCAGCAGCTCATCGCCGACATCGAGCGGTTCCGCACCGAGAACGACCTCGACCGTCTGGTGATCGTCTGGTGTGGCTCCACCGAGGCCTACCAGGAGCCGTCTGCGGTGCACGAGTCGGTCGAGGCGTTCGAGGCGGGACTCAAGGCCGATGACGAGAACATCTCGCCGAGCCAGCTCTACGTGTACGCGGCGCTCGCGTCAGGGGTGCCGTTCGCCAACGGCGCACCGAACCTGAGCACCGACCTCCAGTGCATGGAGGAGCTGGCGCTGCGCAACGGCGTGCCGATCACCGGCAAGGACTTCAAGACCGGCCAGACGCTGATGAAGACGATCCTGGCGCCGGGGTTCAAGTCCCGGATGCTCGGGATGCGTGGCTGGTACTCGACGAACATCCTCGGCAACCGCGACGGCGAGGTGCTCGACGACCCGGAGAACTTCAAGACCAAGGAGGTCTCCAAGCTCGGCGTGCTCGACACGATCCTGCAGCCCGAGGTGTACCCGGAGCTGTACGGCAACATCGACCACGTCGTGCGGATCAACTACTACCCGCCCCGGGGCGACAACAAGGAGGGCTGGGACAACATCGACATCTTCGGCTGGATGGGCTACCCGATGCAGATCAAGGTCGACTTCCTCTGCCGCGACTCGATCCTCGCCGCGCCGATCGTGTTGGACCTCGCCCTGTTCCTCGACCTCGCGCAGCGAGCCGGTCAGTCCGGTGTCCAGGAGTGGCTGAGCTTCTACTGGAAGTCCCCGCAGCCCGCCGGCGGCGTCTCGCCGGAGCACGACATCTTCATCCAGCAGACGAAGCTCAAGAACACGCTGCGCGAGTGGATGGGCGAGGCGCCGGTCACCCACTCCGAAGCGGAGTGATGCCCGACGGTCGACCACGCGGGTTGCCGGTAGCGTGCCGGTCGTGAGCACGACCCCGGTCCGTGACACACGCCAGCTCCGAGGTGACGCGGCGCGGATCACCGAGCTCCTCGCGTCGGACCTCGCTGCGCCGGTGCCGGGGTGCCACGGTTGGGACCTGCGGGAGCTCGTCAGCCACCTCGGGGTGGTGCACCGCTGGGCCCGCTCGTGCGTCGGTGCTGCACAGCGGCCGGCATCCGGGCGCCGGGCGATCCGCGACCAGGATGCGCCGCCGCTCGAGCCGGATGCGCTCGCCCGCTGGTTCGGCGACGGTGCGATCGGGCTCGCCAACACGCTCGATGCCGCCGACCCGGACGCGCCCAGCTGGACGCCGTTCGACGTCGATGCGCCGACGGTCGCGTTCTGGATCCGCCGTCAGACCCACGAGACGTCGCTACACCGCTGGGATGCCGAATCCGCGGTGACGACCACCAGGCCGATCGGTCCCGAGCTCGCCGCCGACGGCATCGACGAGTACCTCGACGTCATCCTGCCCACGATGCTGCGGAGCCAGGAGCGGTCCTGGCCGACCGGCAGCGTGCACCTCCACTGCACCGACACGCCCGGCGAGTGGACTGCCGAGGCGCCGGGCGGTGCCTACGTCCTCGACCGCTCGCACCGCAAGGGTGACGCCGCGGTGCGTGGCAGCGCCGAGCACCTGCTGCTCGTCCTGTGGGGCCGATCGGTGCCGGACGACTCGGTGGAGGTCCTCGGCGACGATGCCGTGGGACGGGCCTGGACCACGCTCGGCGGGAGCTGATCGTCACGGTCGGTCCGCGGCGAGCGCGTCCCGTGCAGAGACGAGGTGCGCTGCAGAGTCATCCAGTCCGCCGGGTCGGCTGGTGGTCAGCCACGCGGCGCGGTAGCGCTCGATCAGGTGGTCGAGCTCGGCGACGCGCTCGTGGGT
>JAFDWA010000038.1 GCA_018268735.1 Actinomycetota bacterium
GTTCCTGCAGCTCGGCGCGGGCCTCATGGGCGCGGCAGTCATCGCCGGTGCAGCCGGCCGGTGGCTGCAGCAGCAGGCGGCTGTGGTGGCAGAGCGCCTGAAGGTCGTGCTGCCGCGACCAGCGGCACCGCTGCCGGCGATCTCCGCAGCGGTCCACGCCGAGGGTGCCGTGCCGTTCGTGACCCCGAACAGCGACTTCTACCGGATCGACACGGCGCTGTCGGTTCCACGGGTGAGCCCGGACGACTGGACCTTGACCGTCCGCGGCAAGGTCGACCGGGAGTTGAAGCTCAGCTTTGCGGAGCTGCTACGTCGGCCGATGATCGAGGCGGACATCACGATCTCGTGCGTGTCCAACGAGGTCGGAGGCGAGCTCATCGGCACCGCTCGCTGGTTGGGCTGCCGGCTCGACGACCTGCTGCACGAGGCTGGGATCAGACCGGACGCGGACCAGGTCGTGGGACGCTCTGTGGACGGGTTCACCGCCGGGTTTCCGACCACGCTGCTCGACGGTCGACCGGCCCTCGTGGCAGTGGGGATGAACGGGGAACCCCTGCCGATCGAGCACGGGTTCCCGGCGAGGCTCGTGGTGCCGGGCGTCTACGGGTACGTGTCCGCCACGAAGTGGTTGCGCGAGATCGAGCTGACCCGCTTCGACGAGTTCGACGCGTACTGGATCCCGAGGGGGTGGTCGCGCCTCGGTCCGATCAAGACCGAGTCGCGCATCGACACACCGACCGACGGCGCGACCGTCGTTGCGGGCCGGCCGAGCGCGGTCGCGGGCGTCGCGTGGGCGATGGACCGGGGGATCGAGATGGTCGAGGTCAGGGTGGACGACGGACCGTGGCAGCCGGCGACGCTCGCCGAAGAGCATGCCCGGACCACGTGGCGTCAGTGGCGGCTCGCCTGGACTCCGAGTCGGGGTCGCCACACCATCTCGGTGCGGGCGACCGACACCGACGGCGTCACCCAGACCGAGGAGGCTGCTGACCCGGCACCCGACGGTGCCACCGGTTGGCACACGATCGGGGTGATCGCGAGTTGATGGCTCGCTATGTCTGACGCACTCGCTATGTCTGACGCAGTAGTGTTGTTGTATGACGATGCTCAGCTTTCGGGTCGACGAACGGGACGCCGACGACGTGCGCAAGTGGGCCTCCGCGTTGGGGATCGACCGATCGGAGCTTCTCCGTGATGCCCTCCGTCGCCATCTGGGTCGGCTGGCATCGGAAGGTGACGCAGACCGTTGGCGCGCCGCACCGCTGGACGAAGGAGAGCGGTCCCTGGATGAGATAGCGGATTGGGGCCCTGCCGAGGACTGGTCCGACTGGGTGCTCGATGCAGCGCGGTGAGATCTGGTTCGCCGCCGCACCCGGGGGTGATCGTCCGGTGCTCGTCCTCACGCGCGACCCGGTCGCCGACCGGATCGGTCAGGTGGTCGTAGCGGCGTTGACGAGGACGCGTCGGGGCCTCGTCTCCGAGTTCGATCTGACCACCGCCGACGGCGTCCCGACCGACAGCGTCGTCAACTTCGACAACGTCCACACGATCCAGCGTGACGCCTTTCGTCGGCTGGTGACGAGGCTGTCCCCTCTGCGCATGGACGAGGCCTGTCGGGTCCTGCAGGCGGCATTCGGCTGCTGAGCGCGGCCGGGTCAGTGTGGGTGCGGGCTCATCACCGCGATCGGCAGGCCGATCCCTGCGTCCCGGTGACGCAGGCCGGCGATGCGGCGGCCGGGTTGCACAGCCGGCTTCGGTGAGCCGAGCAACGACCCCATGGCCGTCGCTGTCACGTCGAGGTCCCGTGCGACGAGCGCCAGCCCGAAGATCGAGGTCGCCTCGTCGGTGGTGGGCTCGCCGTCGTCCGGGCCGACGAGCTCGAGGATCACGTCGCCTGCCCAGAAGAACGTCTGGCGCATCGGGGCACCGTAGGAGGCGGTGCTGCGGCCGCCTCGCACCTCGAGCCCGGCCGCTTCGAACGCCGCGATGGTCCGGCGGCAGCTCCCGGTTCGGACCACGACGTGGTCTATCGAGGAGATCCCGTTCGGGTGCACTTCCGGCACGTGACCGGCGGGCGCTCCGCTGTGGCGCTCCGCTGTTGCGAGGCCGTCGAGGTCGCCGTCGATCCCGTCGAAGGCCCAGCCGACGAACCCGAGGTTTCCGTTGTCGAGGCAGAGCAACTCGGTCCGACCGAGTCGGAGGCGACCGGCGTCGTCGACGGCGAACCCGGCGGTCCTCCACGCATCCGGCGCGTCGCCGAGCACGATCTGGGTCAGCTGGTGCGGACGCTCGGTCACATGCCCGACGCTAACCGGGGACCCTCGCGACGTCAGGCTCGTCGCTGCTGGAGCGGACAGTCCAGCGACCTGTGATAGCGACTCGGTCGACTTTGCATCCGCCAGGCCTCCGGCTTCGAAGAGAGCGTCGATGATCCATCGATCCAACCTGTCAGCCCGTCGGAGTTGATGCGGTGTTCCTCGCACTGAACGAGATCCGACGCGCGTTGGTCCGGTTCTCCCTGCTGGCCGTCACGATCGGACTGCTGGTCTTCCTCATCCTCTTCCAGCAGACCCTGCAGTCCGGGCTGATCACCTCGTTCGTCGGCGCGATCCAGCACCAGTCGGCTCCTGTCCTCGTCTACAGCGTGGACGGGCTCCGCAACCTCGAGGGGAGCGTCATCCTGCCCGACGTCGAGAAGGACATCCGTGCCGTCGACGGTGTCGGCGTCGCGGGTCGGATCGGACAGGGAACCTTCAGCGTCCACGCCGGTGGAAAGACGACGAGTGCCGCCATCATCGGGTTCGAGGACCCACGTGTGGGAGCTCCCACCACGCTCGCATCCGGTCGGATGCCCGACGCAGAGGGCGAGGTCGTCGCCCTCGAGTCGGCAGCCGATCAGGGCTTCGGCCTCGGAGAGATGGTCAGGGTGGAGCCGGGAGGAACTGAGCTGCGCATCGTCGGCCAGGCATCGGAGATCGGGTTGCACGCATCTCCGACCCTGTTCACGACGTACGGAACGCTGGAGCACGTCGTCGCAGCCTCGAACCCGCAAGCCCGGGGCATCGCTCCCGCAGCGATCGGTGTGATCCCACGGGACGGGGTGAGCGACGCGCAGGTCGTCGAGCGGATCGACAGCGCCGTGCCCGATGCCGAGGCGCTCACCCGGGCCGACGCAGTGGCATCGACGCCCGGCGTCGCACAGATACAGCAGTCGTTCCGGTTGATCTTCCTGCTCTACGGGCTCGTTGTCCCTCTCGTCACCGGCCTGTTCTTCCTGATCCTGACCTTGCAGAAGGCGCAGTCGCTCACCCTGCTGCGCGCGGTCGGTGCGACTGCGGGAGCGCTTATCTGGAGCCTGCTGATCCAGGTCGTCGTGGTGATGGTCGTCGGCATCGGTCTCGCGGTCGCCATGTACACCCCGCTCGCCTCCCGGCGCCTCGGAGGGCTCCCACTGAGGTTCCAGACCGGCGCAGTGGTGTTCTGGGCTGTGGCGCTGTTCGTCCTCGGTGTCCTCAGCGCCCTCGTCTCGATGCGGCGGGTGCTGCGCATCGAACCCATCGAGGCGACGACGGGTGCAGGAGTGACGGCATGAGCCTCGAGATCCTGGAGCTTCGCCGTCGACCGGGTCGATTCGCAACCGCGACGGCCATCCTCACCCTCCTCGCAGCGCTGCTCATGTTGCTGGGCGGGCTCCTCGACGGTCTGATCGCGGGCTCGACCGCAGCCTTTCGAGCCCAACGTGCCGACCTCGTCGTCTACTCCTCGGCTGCGGAGCAGTCGCTGCCGCGCAGCAGGGTGACCGAGGCCACCAGGTCGGCAGTGGAAGCCGTACCCGGTGTGGCGGACACCGCTGCGCTCGGCGTGGTCCAGCTCGGCGCCAGGGTGCCCGGCAACGCGCCACGTGACCTGGCGCCGGTGGCCCTCCTCGGTTACGAGCTCGCCCCGCGAGGTGTCCCCGCTCCACCCGCCGACGGGTCCGCCTATGCAGACCGGACCCTCGAAGCGGACGGCGTCCGGGTCGGCCAGACGTTGCAGGTCGGTCCGGCACGCTCACCGGTGCGGATCGTGGGGTGGGTCGACGGCCTGACCTATGCGGGACAGGGCACCCTGTGGACCACGGTCGACACCTGGAGGTCGGTGACCGCGGCGAACCGGCCCGATGCCGTCCTCGGCCCGGCCGATTCGCAGGCGTTGCTGGTCCGGGCCGAGCCCGGTGTCGCCCCCGAGGTCCTCGCTGCACGTATCGCACATGTGAACGACGGCGCGGTGGATGCGTTGACCCTCGACGCAGCGATCGAGGCCATCCCGGGTGTCTCGGAGCAGAACAGCACCTTCGGGCAGATCATCGGCGTGACGCTCGTGATCGCTGTGGTGGTGGTGGCGCTGTTCTTCGCGCTGCTGACGATCGAACGTCTGCCGCTCTACGGCGTGTTGAAGGCGGTGGGCGCTACCTCCGGCCGGCTGTTCAGAGGCGTGTTGCTGCAGGTCGTGATCATCACTGCGATCGCGTCGCTCATCGGCACTTCGATCGCTGTCGCCATCGACCTGGCACTTCCTCCCGGTTCGATCCCGTTCGATCTCCGGCCGTCGAGGGCGCTGTGGAACCTCGCCTTCCTCTTTCTCGCCGCAGTCCTCGGCGGAGCGTTCTCGCTCCGTCGTGTGCTGCGCATCGACCCTGCATCTGCGATCGGGAGCACCTCGTGAACATGACCTCGACCCCGTCATCGACCGCGTCAACCCCGGCTCTGCAGCTCGAGGGCGTTCGCAAGGTCTACGAGGTCGGTGGCGAGCCCGCAGTCGCCCTCGACCATGCGTCGCTGACCGTCGAGCAGGCGGAGACCGTCGCGCTGCTCGGTCCGTCGGGGTCCGGGAAGACGACCCTGTGCTCGATCGCCGGCGGTTTGCTGAGCGCCACCGACGGGAAGGTCCTGGTCGCAGGCGAGGACATCACGCGATATGACCCGCGCCGTCTGTCCAGGTTCCGCCAGAGCACGGTCGGGTTCGTCTTCCAGACCGTCAACCTCGTGCCATTCCTGACGGCGAGAGAGAACCTGCTCGTTGTCGACGAACTCGGCCGGCGCACCGGTGCCGCTGCACGTCGTCGTGCTGACCGCCTGTTGGAGGAGCTCGGCGTCGGCGACCGTTCGAAGAACCTGCCGAGCCAGTTGTCCGGCGGTCAGCGACAGCGCGTCGCGATCGGTCGTGCGCTGATGAACGAACCGCAACTGGTGCTGTTCGACGAACCGACCTCAGCGCTCGACACGGCGACCGGCGAGCAGGTGATGGAGCTGATCCGCTCCGAGATGGGTTCGCGGGGGACCGCTGCGGTCATCGTCACGCACGACGATCGGATCACGCGGTTCGCGGACCGAACTGTGCACATCGTCGACGGTGCGCTCGACGCATGACCCTCGACCACCATCTCACTCGGACGGGTGTGCCCCACGGCGCCGACGAGCGTCGAGGACCCGTCCGATGTGGGCCCGATTGCTGCGTTGGACGCAGATGAACGGTGCGTGGGCGGACACGCCGAAGCACACCATCACCGCAGCGATGGCCGGTGGACACCAGATCACGAACACCGGACCTGCGAACAGGTTGGCCCAGTGGACCAGCTCGGCCCGTCGGGTCTCCATGGCGAACACGACGAGCGACTGGTCGTCGCGCCCTGGGAGGTGACGCTTGGACCTGCCCCCGGGGAACAGCGCACCCGCCTCCGGGAGGCGATCCTTCCACCGGTTGAGGTGGAGACGACGCTGGTACATGCGGCCTCCGTCCTCGAACGGTCGGATCCTGGTGAGCCACGAATCGTGGTCGATGGCTCCGTCAGGCAATCGGCTTCCTGCCAGACCGGTGAGCACGCCGATCGCAGTCCAGGCCAGCATCGACGCCACGACCGCCCATCCGGGGCTCAAGGGGACCAGCACCGCGTCCAGCTCGATCTCGGACTCATCCGCGCCCGGGCTCGTGGACCTCGGGCATCGGCTCGACGTGGACGTTGCGTCCACGCCACATGACGCTCCGACGGAACCTGGTGCGCCAGACCGATCGGGTGAACAGAGCCACGAACAGCACCAGGTGGAGCGGCAGCAGCAGGGCGTCCAGCAGCCCGAAGCGGCCGCAGCGCCGGAACATGGCGGCCACCTGGATGACCAGCGCGGCGTACAGCGCCACACCCACCGAGGCCGGTTCGTTGCCGAGCAGCCCGTCCACCAGAGCGGCGAAGGCTGTGCCGAGGGCGGCGATCCAGGCGATCACCGCGGCGAGCCGCAACCTCGGGATGGCGCCTGCCCCGATCGCGAAGTTCTTGGTCCAGCCGTCGAGGAGCTGTCGTGGGCCGGCGGGGTACATCCGGTAGGAGATCCTCTGATCGCAGCTCACCACCCCCGTGTGAAACCCGCGCTCGCGGTAGCGGTTGAATAGCGCGAGATCCTCCGCCACCTGGTCGCGCACGGCGCGATGGCCGCCCGCTGCCCGGTACGCGGCGGCGTCGGTGGCCATCATCGGGCCGAACGCAGCGCACGGCCTCGCGCTCCCCGCGGCAGCTCCCATCAGCGCGACCACGTTGAACAAGGCGGAGAGGCGCTCGTAGGGCCGGTCGACGTCGTGCCACGGTTGGACCGAGAGCAGACCGCCGGTCGCCTCCCGTTGGGCGACGATGTCACGCAACGCTCCGGGCGCGAGCCTCACGTCCGCGTCCATGAACACGAGCGTCGCTCCACTGGCCACGACGGCACCGTGGTGGCAGGCCCAGCACTTCCCGGTCCAACCCTCGGGTAGATCAGGTGCGCTCAGGAGCGTGACGTCGGAGTGCTCGGCGACGATGGCTGTGGTGGCATCGGTGGAGTGGTCGTCGACCACGATCACCTCGACCTCGGGGTCGCGGTCCATGAGATCGTCGAGCAGGTGCCCGATGCTGAGCTCCTCGTTCCGTGCAGGCACCACGACGGTCAGGGTGCCGGTGGTGTTGCCGGTCGACCGGCTGAGCCGTCGGGGTCGACCGAAGGCCCACCAGCCGGCGCTCATGCCGGCCAGGCAGACAGCGATGCGCACGACGGTGGTCGTCGTCACCCTCGTGGCTCCGCCATCAGCCGGCGTCGATCCGGACTCGGCCGAGGAGGTGCCGCAGCGCCGGCTCGAGGGTGCTGTGCCTGAACCGATGGCCGGAGGCATCGAGCGCCGCGGGGCGCACACGTTGACCTGCGGCGACGAACTCCTCGACGGCCTCGGCGCCGAAGAGGGCCCGAGGTCCGAACGACGGTACCGGGACGACGGCGGGACGCCGGAGGACGTGTGCGAGCACCTTGGTGTACTCGCGGTTGGTAACCGGAGTAGGCGCGACGGCGTTCACCGGCCCCGACAGGTGCTCGTCGAGGAGGCATCGGAGGTAGACGTCGACCATGTCGTCGATCCCGATCCACGGCGTCCACTGCCTGCCGTCGCCGATCCGTCCGCCCGCGCCGATCTCGAAGATGGGCCGCAGTAGGCGGAGGACCCCGCCACGTGGCGACTGGACGATCCCGGTGCGCACATGGGTGACGCGGCTGTGGGACTCGCGGGCGGGATCGGCTGCCGCCTCCCATTCGGACACGACCTCGGCGAGGAAGCCGTCGCCGCGGTCGCTCTGCTCCGTCAGGATCTCGTCACCGCGGTCCGGACCGTAGATCCCCACTGCCGAGGCGACCACGAACGGTCGTTGGCCCATGATCTCGGCCAGCCGGCGGGTCGGTCCGATGCGGCTGTCGCGGACGGCACGCTTGTGCGCTGCGTCGAACCGTCCGGCCACCGGTGCGCCGGCGAGGTGCACGACAGCGTCGACGCCGTCGAGCACGTGCGGGTCAGGACGATCCGGATCCCAACGGCGCTGCTCGGCGTCGGGTGGCGCGGACGTTGCGGGTTCCGATCGGACGAGTCGCACGACGCGGTGTCCGCCGGTGCTGAGGAACGCGCACAGCGCCGTGCCGATCAGTCCGCTGCTGCCGGTCACCGCGACGGTCATCGGCACGCCACCCGAGTCGGCGGCTCGGCGGTGGGCCGCGAGGTCACCTGCGAGCTGACGTCCACGATATGCAAGGTTCTGGACGAGGAGCCGATCCGGCACCCGCGTGATGACCCGGTCGGTGACCAACGTGGCGCTGTCGGAGATCGGCTCGAAGCAGTGCTCGTGGGTCCACGGAACGAGGCTCCGAAGGATCGGCGTGTCGAGTCGGTCGACGAATCGTCCGCCGTCGCGGAACTCATCCGGCAGGTGTCGGGCCGACCAGCGGATGCCGAACGGCAGACCGAGCACCGCAGTGCCCGACGACAGCCCCTGTGCCTCCTGGATCACCTGCAAGGGCTGCCATGGTGGGATCAGGCGCTCGATGGCGCCCGGTCGGCGATGCCAATCGAAGACCTCTTCGATCGGTGCCTCGATGACGGTGCTGTGCTCCATGCCGGCCTTCCTCGTGAACGAGACGTGCTGGTCGTCTCGGGTCCCCCTCTGATGGCACTTCGGTCTCGGCGTCGGAGTGGATGCGCGTACGTCCGAGGCGCATTGTGGAATCCCGACGCAGATCATGGCTCCTCGTGTCGCATCCGGGGGCGGGAGATCCACGAAGAGATCACCGTGCTGGTGCTGCAGACGCCGACCCCTTCGCTCGGCGTGAATTGCCGACCCAAGGGTCATGCGCCAGGGCTCTACCAGCTCAGTACGATTCGGCCCGTGCCGCAGCTGTCCGACGACGACCTCGCGACATCTTTCGTCGCGGGCGAGCCGGAGGCCCTGAGGCGCATCTACGAGGAGCACCACCGTGCTGTCTTCTCCTATTGCCGCCGTTTCGTCGCGGATCAGGCGCCAGATGTCACCCAAGAGGTCTTCCTTGCGGCGTGGCGGTCTCGTCATGGCTTCGATCCAGCGTCCGGCTCCCTCGGTGGTTGGCTCATGGGCATCGCCCGCTTCAAGGTGATCGACCACCTCCGTGGCATGTACCGGAACGGATCTGTGCCGTCCAGCAACCTCATCGACCTGTCCGCCGACGGTGGGGCGGGCGAACGGGAGATCGATCTCGTGGCGACGCAGATGCTGGCTGCCGAGGTGCTCGAGGCACTCGACGAACCGGCGGGGACCTGGGTTCGGATGGCATACCTGGAGGGTCGCTCCCACTCGGAGATCGCCGATGTAGTTGGTGTTCCCCTCGGTACGGTCAAGAGCACCATCCGTCGTTCGTTGCAGAGGGTCAGACGGGAGTTGGAGGCGTTCGATGACCGGCGTTGATCCAACACGTGGCGACGCGGTCGACGACGGTTTCGACGGTGAGTTCCTTCGGGAGGCTCGGCTGCTCGGGTCCCTCGCCGGAGGGGACCCCGAGTTGAGCGACGCTCCAGATGGTCTCTGGGACCGGATCGCCGCAGCGCTCGACGACGCGGCCGTCCCGCCGCCTGACTCGCCTCGGCTCCTGGTCGTAGACGAACCCGTCGAAGGGACCGATTTCCAGGAGACCCTTGCCGCGTCTCCTCACGGTCGCCGGCTCCGATCACCGCGGCACCGGATCGTGTTTGCCGTAGCGGCTGCGGTGCTCGCAGTGCTAGTGGGTGCCGGCGTGCTGGTCGCCCGTCGCGACAACGGTC
Organism: Actinomycetota bacterium; assembly: GCA_018268735.1. GTDB lineage: Bacteria > Actinomycetota > Acidimicrobiia > Acidimicrobiales > Microtrichaceae > Dermatobacter. The sequence continues at coordinate 9,610 of JAFDWA010000038.1, forward strand.
CGTCCACGGTCGCTTCGGCTGTGCTTGCGCCCTACGGCGGCGCCCAGGTCGGCGCGGCTCGGGGCAAGGTGCAACTGGTCGACAGCGGCGGGCGGCTCCGGCTCCGAGTGGACATGCACGATCTGCCGGCTCCGGCACCCGGCACCTTCTACGAGATGTGGTTGATCGATCCAGCGACGGGTGCTCCGGTGTCGGTGGCCAGCATGAAGGAACCCACGCCGGATGTCGCCGCGGTCATCGACGTCCCGCCAGGCACTGATCCGTCCCGCTACGACGTCGTCGACGTCTCCGTGCAGCGTCTCGACGGCGGACCGGAGCACTCCGGCAACAGCGTGCTGCGGGGCACGCTGACCACCTGACCGATCGTCTGCGACCCGTCCGGGACGCAGACGGTGGCAGACCAACGCATCCGGAGCGGTCCCGGGTGCGAAGGTGAGCAGGTG
>JAFDWA010000390.1 GCA_018268735.1 Actinomycetota bacterium
GGCGGATCGTGCGAAACGGCAGCCAGCTCACCTTCTACGACGGAACCCGATGCCTTGGTTCCTCCGGCCCGCCAGGCCCCAAACCCGCACCACGCGCGGATGTCGCCGTGTTGCCGATCCAGGTGCACCCACCCGAGCCGCCACCAGGCATCGGGCCTGACTCGTGCCGCTGCGAAGGTGGCGGTGAACACCTCACCTCCTACGCGTTCGACGTGTTGCTCCACCACCTCCTCACAGCTGCCTGACCGGTTCTGTTCTGCGTCTGAGGTCGCCCGGTCCTTGGGGCGTTCGGCGAGCCGACGGCCGTGGGTGGGCTGTTAGACGCTCTTGCGTACGACGATGATGTCGTTGCGGCGCTCGAACTCGACCTCGGTGCCGGCCCCGATGCCGAAGGCGTCGCGGAGATCCGTCGGAACGGTGGCCCGGCGCCAGTTGCCGTCCGGTCGGATTGCCTGGGCTGTGGGTTCAGCTGGCGTCGGGTTGAACGGTGGCGGGGTCGCGGACCGTGGGGTCGGTGATGCATGGGGCGGTTGGGACTCGACGAGTCGCTTCACCGCTGCGGCATAGGTCTCGGCTGTTGCGGCCGCCTGCTTGTCGCCGGCCAGTCCAACGGGACCAGGGCATCGACTCCGTTGTCGACCCTCGATCCGCTCACGAGGCCCGCGAGCACGAGGGCCGTGATCGACGCGCCCATCACCGCCTGGGCCGTCTTCCACACGACACGCTCGGATGCGGCATCGTCCTCAAGATCCTCTTCCCGCCTCGACCGCACATGTTGCCAGCCATCCTGACCGGGACCGTGCACCGACCGTTGGAACTGGCCCCCAGCAACCGGGGGAGTACCGCTCCACGAATGAGTGTGGACGGCCTCGGACGACCTTCTCGCAGATCACCGCAATTCCAGGGCTTCTGCGGGTGTCCGCAGCCACCGACGGATGGCTGCGGACCCGATCGCGTGGAGCTGGGGGGAATCGAACCCCCGTCCGCCAGGTGGTCACCGAACCTGCTACGACCATTCCCGACCTCTCAGCTCACAGCAGCTGAACCGGCGGGTCGGCCGGCCCCGAGGGGCCCACTGCCGGGTCTTTCCCCGGCGTCAGCGGTCTTTCACGCCGTCAGCGGTCTCTCCCTGCGGTCCACCCCCACTTCTGTTGCCGGGCTGTGGGGGTCCGGCCCCGTGCGCCATCGCTGGTCACGATTTTCCTCTACGTCACCTGAAGGATCAGGCGGCGAGAGCGAACTGCTCGTTGTCGGCGGTTCTTTGTGTGTCCCTGTTTTACGAGTCCGAGACAACTCGGGTCGCACGCTCGACTTCCAGGTCCCAACGTCGAAACCAGTCAGCCCCGTACGGGGGACATGCTACCGGTGACCACCGACGGTGCCCGGTCGTTTCGGTGCACGCCCTCCGCTCCGGCTCGATGCCAGCGAACGGCGTGCACCGGAGCGGTCACTGCAGTGAGCTGCCGACCGTGTTGAACTTGTCCTTGGCGGCGTTGCCGAGGAACGACACCGCTGCGATGCAGACCACCGCGATGAGGGCGACGAGGAGTGCGTACTCCACGAGCGACGCGCCCCGCTCTGTCTTCGCCCTGCTGGTGAGCCACGCCTTGATGAACTCGTACTGGACCATCCCGTCGACCTCTTCCTGTTCCACTCGGACTGGGGCTGCTGGTGCTCGGGTCACCGGGTGCGGATGCGCAGGTTGATCCGGCGGGAGTGGATCGGATCCTTCGACTCTCGAACTTGAGCGATCCGGAGGAAATGGTTCGAACGACCCAGGCGTGATCGAAGCCGGTTCAGCTGTTGGCGTAGAGGATCGGTCCGATCCACTCCCGCCAGAGCCAGCGCTTGTCCTCCGGGTGGTACCCGCCCTTGAAGGCGGCGTCCTTCTCCGGGGTCGGCGGCCCGGCGGCGTTCCCGCCGACGCACACCCGGTCCGTCGGCTCGACGACGAGCGCGCCGGGAACGATTCGGGCGGCATCGCGGAGGATGTCGTCGTACCAGCTGACGTAGTCGCCGGAACGCGTCGGCGTCACACCCTCCGGGCACACCCACGCGACGAACGCCGTCCTGGTCCCGACGGCGATCGCTGCGTTCCCGCGCCGCACCAGCTCGTTCAGGATCGCCTGTCGCATCTCGGGAGAGCGGGCCGCGAGCGGTGTCGTCGACCCGGGTGGGATCCACGGGAGGTGCTCCCAGCCGCCGGAGAAGAGCACCATCCAGTTGGTGTGGTTCGCCAGGCTCAGCGCCTCTCTGGCCGCCTGCGTCGAACAGAGCCCGAAGTAGTCAGGACCGTCGTGCTCGACGTCGACCGGCCTGAAGCCAGCCACCCAGAGCAGACCGCACGACGGCACGGCTGCAGGGATGATG
>JAFDWA010000391.1 GCA_018268735.1 Actinomycetota bacterium
AGCACGGTCGTCGGTCGGTTCCCCTCCATGACCTTGTGCGCGACGACGTGCTCAGGTGCTCCCAGCGCGCGCACCTCCTCCTCTGTCCGACCGAACGCGAGCGCCCGTGCCTGCGCGAACACGTTCGAGGTGAGGATGTCGTGGTGCTCGCCGAGCGGGTTGCGGCTGCGGGCGAACGCGATCAGGTCCACCGGCACGAGCCGGGTCCCCTGGTGCAGCAGCTGGTAGAAGCTGTGCTGGCCGTTGGTGCCGGGCTCGCCCCAGTAGATGGCCCCGGTCGGGTAGTCGACCGGCGTGCCGTCGAACGTCACGTGCTTGCCGTTGGACTCCATCGTGAGCTGCTGCAGGTAGGCGGGGAATCGTGAGAGGTACTGGTCATACGGCATCACCCCGATCGCCTGGACGTCGAAGAGCTCGCCGTACCAGACCGCGAGGAGCCCCATCAGCACCGGCAGGTTCTCCCTGAACGGGCTCCGGTGGAAGTGCAGGTCCATCGCCCGGAAGCCGTCGAGCATCTCCCGGAACGCCTCCGCTCCGATCGCGATCATCGTCGACAGCCCGATCGCGGAGTCCATCGAGTAGCGGCCGCCGACCCAGTCCCAGAAGCCGAACATGTTGGCGGTGTCGATGCCGAACTCGGCGACCTTCGCGGCGTTGGTCGACAGCGCGACGAAGTGCCGGTCCACCGCGACGTCGTCGCCGAGGCCACGACGGAGCCAGTCGCGTGCCGAGCGCGCGTTCGTCATCGTCTCGATCGTCGTGAACGTCTTCGAGGCCACGATGAACATGGTCTCGGCGGGGTCGAGGTCGCGGGTGGCCTCGACGAGGTCGGTCGCGTCGACGTTCGACACGAACCGCACCGTGAGGTCGCGGTCGCTGTAGCTGCGCAGCGCCTGGTACGCCATCACCGGACCGAGGTCCGATCCGCCGATGCCGATGTTCACGACGTTGCGGACGGGGCGACCGGTGTGGCCGACCCATTCACCGGAGCGGACGCGTCCGGCGAAGGTGGCCATCGCGTCGAGCGTGTCGTTGACCTCTGCGACCACGTCGACGCCGTCGACGATCAGGTGCTCCGAGCGTGGCATCCGCAGGGCGACGTGCAGGACGGAGCGGTCCTCGCTGACGTTGATCCGCTCGCCGCGGAACATGGCGTCGATGCGCTCGCGGAGTCCGGACTCGACTGCGAGGTCGACGAGCAGGTCGAGCGTCTCGTCGGTCACCCGGTGCTTGGACAGGTCCGCGTGGATGCCGCAGGCGTCGAGCGTCATCCTCTCGGCGCGTCCGGGGTCCTCGGCGAAGAGCTCCCGGAGGTGTCGTGCGCCGATCACCTCGTGGTGGCGGCTGAGCGCCAGGTGCGCCGGGCGTTGACGGAGCGGTTCGACGGGCACGTTCCCTCCGGGGGTCGGTGGATTCGGGATCGACCCTACCGACCGCCCCGAGCGGTCGCCGAGACGCCGGAGCCGTCGTGCGGACGGGGGTTCGCGAGCGCCGCAGCCCCCACGATGCCGGCACTGTTCTCGAGCTGCGCGGCGACGACCTCGGTGTGCAGATCGAGGTGGGGGAGCAGCTCGTCGGCCCGGCGGCTGATGCCCCCACCGATGATGACGAGGTCCGGCCACAGCAGCCGCTCGACCAGCGCGAGGTACTTCTGCAGCCGCTTCGCGTACTTCTTCATCGACAGTCCCTCGGCCTTGCGGACCGAGCTGGCTGCATACCGCTCGGCGTCGTCGCCGTGCAACGGCAGGTGACCGAGCTCGGTGTTGGGCACGAGGGTGCCGTCCACGAACAGCGCCGAGCCGATGCCGGTGCCGAGGGTGACCATCACCACGACGCCCTCCACGTCGCGTCCGGCGCCGTAGCGGATCTCGGCGACACCGGCGGCGTCGGCGTCGTTCGCCACGACGACCGGCCGTGCGAGTGCCTGTCGGAACAGGTCGACGGCATGGACGCCGATCCAGCTCGGGTCGATGTTGGCGGCGGTGAGGACCTTGCCGGCGCGCACGACCGCGGGGATCGTCAGGCCGACCGGGGTCGACGCGTCGACGCGGCCGGGCGCTCCGTCGGTGCTGCGACGGAGGACCTCGGCGACCGTTGCGGCAACCGCTGCGGGCGTCGCCGGCTGTGGTGTGTCGAGTCGGACCCGGTCCGCGACGAGGTCGCCGGAGTCGAGGTCGACCGGCGCCGCCTTGATGCCGGAACCGCCGATGTCGACGCCGATCACGGCGGTGGGCCGCACGGCTGTGGGATCCGGATCTGGCGCGGACGGGGTGTCGGTCATCGCACCAGCATGCCCGCAGCATCTCGTGCCGACGGGTCCGCCCTCAGCGGTCGCTCCCGAGCGCGGCTCCGCCAGCCGACCTCGGCGCG
>JAFDWA010000392.1 GCA_018268735.1 Actinomycetota bacterium
GTCCGGGAGCTGCTCGGGCGGAAGGCTGTTGATCTCCGGGCTGCCGAACACCTGGCGCAACAGCTCGATCCCACCGGCGCCCTGGTCTCCGAGCCCAACGCCGAGCACGAGGGTGTCGTGGCCGGCGTCGACTGCCTGAGCGCGTGCACGGAGTGCGTCCCACTCCGGCCCGTTCGTGCCTGGGTAGGCGCTACCGGCAGCCGGCTGATGTTGACCGTCGGTGAGGAACATCACCATCTGGACGTCGGAGGCATCTGCTCGTTCGAGCCGGCGGAGGGTCGCATCGATTGCGGAGCCAATATCGGTCGCCCGCCCCATGGCCTCAGGCGGCAATGAGGCCTTGGCCTGCTCACGGGTCCCCGAGGTGATCTCCCCTTGGAACGCGAGGTTGGGGGATGAGTCGAAGGTGAGTACCGAGAGGTTGTCGCCCTCCGGGATGGAGTCGACGAGCGACTGGAAGGCGTTCAGGACGGCCGGGTACGGAGGGTTGGGCCCCTGCGACATGCTTCCCGAGGTATCAACGACGACGACGAAGTCCGCTGGGACGGCACCGACGCCGAACAGGGTGAACAGCTCATCGATCGAGGACGGAACCGGTTCGCTCTGCGCGTCTTGCCGAGCTCCAACTCTGCCAGCCGGCAGGACAGTGACGAGCATGAGCAGCGCGAAGGCGAGCGACAAGGACGCACGCGCGTACGAGCCCACCCCACGTACTCTGTTGCCGCGCGACGCGACCCGCTTCCACCCCTCCATCTACCTACCCCACCCTTCCTCGCTCGCGCTCACCGTACACGGACATGCCCTGGGGGTTGGGCGAAGCGACGTCTCGAACAGTCGCACCATCGTTCGCAAGTGTACAGATTGTCGTCCACTCACTGGCAAGTGTATTTGCCAGTAGGTAGGGTGCGTCCAGTGGAACAGCTCACCGCGCACTACCAGCGCCAAGAGGACCTCCTCTGGCGGGCCTTCGTGGAGGAGTCACCCGAGATCCACGCGGCCGGTCGAAGCCTCAGCGCGGTCCAAGAGCAGTTGCGATCCGCCATCTTCGAGCAGGGCCATCGGGATCCGACGATCATCGACCTCGTTGACCTTCCGGACTCGTCCCGCGACGCCGTCGCTGAAGCCACCCAAGCGCGAGCAGATGTCGCTGCACTCACCGAGCGATCCGCAGAGCTCACGCGACACGCGGCGCAGGCCCTCGTCAAGGACGGACTCAGCCTCCGCGATGTCGCCACCGTCCTCGGGCTCTCCCACACACGGGTCCAACAGCTGCTCCGCGATTCAGTTCGTCCCGATGACCCTCCCGAGTCACAACCATGACCGAGCGGGCCAACCTCAGGGCGATGTTCGCGCCAGGCGCGCCGTCCCACTTGTTGGCACGGGATGTCTTCACCGACCGGGTCGGCGAACGACGGGCGTTTCAGCGGTCGATTGCGTCGATGGCGGGTCGGCTCGATCAAATCGATGCCACTGACCTCAGCACGCCGAGGAGGAACGTTCTCTACTTCTACGGCATTGGAGGTGTCGGCAAGTCCAGGCTCCTCACGGAACTCGAGCGACTTGCGACGCCCCCGGTGCAACTCGGCGACGTGACGCGGACCGTTACAGCTCGCGTCGACATGGGTGTCGGTGGGCTCGACACCGAGCGACTGCTACTCCAGATGCGCGCCGATTTCGGGACGGCCTTGAGACGTGCGCAGGCCTTTGACCTTGTCGCAGCGTCGTATTGGGAGCGAGCACACGCGGGTGAATCGATTTCGCAGTTCTTCCGACGGGACTCGATTCTCAAGCGGCACGCGGAGCGGTCGGGGGTCGCCGACCACATGAAGGTCGCCATCGAGGAGGTCACCGTTGCTGCAGTCGGTACGTCCGTCGTGGCCTCCGTGGGCACGACCAGCGCGCGGCTGCTCCGAGACAGCATCCGATCGTCCCAGCAGTATCGGCAACTCACAGCGCGGCTCGGCCCGTGGTTCGAACACCTCCTAGCAGCCGACCCCACGGTCGAGAACTTCAGCTATCTCGCGGCGCTCCTGGCCTGGGACATCAGCGAGGAGCAGCAACGGAGCCCGCTCTTGCCGATCGTGTTCGTGGACACAGTCGAACACGTGGTCGGGGCGGGTCGACGGCACGACGAGGCCGTCCTGCAGCGACTTTGTTTTCTCCTTCCAAACGTGCTGTGGGTGTTCGGGGGCCGCGATCGCATCGAGTGGGGTGACGAACCGCCGAACGCCGAGCTTGAATACAGCGGAGAGAATCGGTGGCCAGGACTCTCAGCAAAGGTGGACCCCACGTCGGAACCGCGTCAACACCTCCTCGGGAACCTGTCGCCGGACGACTGCGAGCAGTATCTGACCGACGTGCT
>JAFDWA010000393.1 GCA_018268735.1 Actinomycetota bacterium
CTGGCAGCTGCGAAGGAGATCGACCTCGACGACGACGAGACGAGCTTCACCTCCGAGCACCTCGCGATCGTCGCCCCTCCGGTCGACCCGCGGGCGTCGCGCCACCTCAAGCGCCTGGTCGCCGGCTGGGGGATGCTCGCCGACTTCGCGTTCGCCGACCTGCTGCTGTACGTCGCGCTGCCGTCCCACGATGCGGGGCTCAACCGGTTCCTCGTCGTCAACCAGGTCCGGCCCAACACGGGACAGACGCTCTTCCTCGACGACGTGGTCGGACGCACGATGAGCTCCACCCAGCGGCCGTTGGTGGCTCAGGCGATGGCGACCGGTGAGATCTCCGAGGACGTCGTCGACAGCCAGTGGCTCGGGGAGCGGATCCGGGTCACAGCGATCCCGGTCCGCTTCGAGGGCCGGGTCGTGGCCGTGCTCGTCCGCGAGGCGTCGCTCGAGGGAGCGCGCGACGTCAGCGACCTCGCGAGCGTCTACCTCGGGGTGTTCCGCCGCCTGGGCCGGATGGTCGCGGACGGCGTGTTCCCGTTCGCCGACGAGGAGGTCGTCGCCACCGGTGGTCCCCGAGTCGGCGACGGCGTGCTGCTGCTCGACGAGCTGGGTCGGGTCGCGTTCGCGTCGCCGAACGCGGTGAGCGCCGTGCGCCGCCTGGGCATCCAGCGCAGGTTGCAGGGCGAGCACCTGAGCGAGCTCGGTGCTGAGACCGCTGCGAGCTACCGCGCCTACTTCAACGGGCGCCCCACCGTGGAGGAGGTGGAGCGTGACGACGTGACCATCGTGTTGCGCTGCATCCCGCTCATCGCTGACGGCCACGTCGACGGTGCGGTGGTGCTGCTGCGCGACGTGTCGGAGATGCGGCTCCGAGACCGGGCGCTCGTGTCGAAGGACGCGACGATCAAGGAGATCCACCATCGGGTCAAGAACAACCTGCAGACGATCTCGTCGTTGCTGCGCCTGCAGGGTCGTCGTCTGATCGAGCCGTCGGCCAAGGCGGCGATCGAGGAGTCGGTTCGACGCATCCGCTCGATCGCCCTCGTGCACGAGACGTTGTCGCGGGAGGACGGCGACGACGTCGACTTCGGCGATGTCGTCCGTCCGCTGGTGCGCATGGTGGAGGAGGGCCTCACCTCCCCGGAGGTCCCGTTGGAGTTCGTCATCGAGGGCGGTGCCGGGAAGCTGCCGTCGCCGGAGGCGACCTCCCTGGCGGTCGTGACGACCGAGCTGCTGCAGAACGTCGTCGACCACGCCTACCCGCCGGGCACCCTCGATCGCGGTCAGCGCGGTCGGATCCGCATCGTCATGACCAACGATTCGGTCGTGCTGCGCCTGGCCGTCGTCGACGACGGGGCCGGCATCCCGTCGGACTTCGACCCGCTCACCTCCGACAGCCTCGGGATGACGATCGTCCGCGGCCTCGTCGACGAGCTCGGCGGGACGATCGAGCAGCACGCAGTGCAGCCGGGTGCTCGTCGTCCCGGCAACCGGGTGCAGCTCGCGCTGCCGGTCGTGAGCCACGTCGAGTCCGACGCGCAACGGCCTCCCCGTGGGGGAGGCCGTTCAGTCGGTCTGTAGGTCTGTCGGTCTGTAGGTCTGGAGATCGGCCGGTCAGCCGGCGTGCCGGTCGGCGGGTGTGCGGGTGGATGGCCGCCTGCGGGGCGCCGTCGAAGGGGTGTCAGCTGGCGACGGCCTGCTTGCGCTGGCTCGCGACCCATGCTCGGCGCAGCTTCCGGCGCTCCTCCTCGGAGGTGCCACCCCAGACGCCGGAGTCCTGGTTGGTGCTCAGCGCGAACTGGAGGCACGGCTCCTTGGCGTCGCAGGTGTCGCAGACGGCCTTCGCCGCGGCGATCTGCTCGAGTGCAGGTCCGGTGGTGCCGACCGGGAAGAACAGCGTCGGATCGGTGTCGCTGCATGCAGCGGTGCTCCGCCAGTCGTCGGTCGCCAGGTTCAGGCTGCGGCTCGAGGTCAGTGCCACGTTGTCCTCCGTCGGTGGTCCCGGGCGCGTGCTACGACTCGCCCCAGTGCGTTGGTGCTCGCCGGAAGCTCGGTTTCCCGCTGGGGGCCGTCGTGCTGCAGGATGGGAGGACGCCCCGGGTGCTCCCTCGCGTCGCCGTCGGTCATCCTGGGCAGCACCGGTCCGGAACCCGGGTCGGGGCCTTGTGAATCCGTGAACAAGCTCGAACCTACAGCCGACCACTGAGCGTGTAAAGGAAAAGTTTCGGGAACATGGCGATTCACCCAACTCCGCTCGTGATCGCTCACCGTGGCGCCTCTGCTGATGCACCGGAGAACACGGCGGCAGCCTTTGTCCTGGCGGCGGAGCAGGGTGCCG
>JAFDWA010000394.1 GCA_018268735.1 Actinomycetota bacterium
ACTGGCGCCAGGTTGGGACAAGTGGGACGCGGTCATCATGGATCAGCTCCGCCCGGTCTCCACCGGAATGATCGCCCACCTCGCCATCGGCCCGGACCAGCACCACCTCGACGTCGCAGCCGGCACCGGTGAGCCGGCGATCAGCATCGCGAGGCGGGCGCCGAACGGTCGTGTCGTGCTCGCCGACCTCTCGGCGGAGATGCTGGCTGTTGCAGAGCGTCGGGCAGGCGAGCAGGGCATCACCAACGTCGAGACCAGCTTGTGCAGCGCTGATGAGCTGCCGTTCGACGACGCTGCCTTCGACAGCGTGTCGGTGCGCTTCGGCTACATGTTCCTCCCCGACCTCGCCGCGGCCACCGCCGAGTTCGCTCGCGTGCTCCGGCCCGGCGGACGACTCTGCTCGGCGGTGTGGATCGACCCGGACCGCAATCCCTGGACGACGCTTGCGATGCAGGCGATCGCAACCGAGGTGACGTTGCCCCCGACTGATCCCGACGGGCCGAACATGTACCGCTGTGCGGCGCCGGGACATGTCGGTGCGCTCTACGAGGACGCTGGCCTGAGCGACGTCGTCGAGTGGGACGTCCCGGTCGAGCTCGTCACCCGGTCACCCGAGGAGTACTGGGAGATGATCAGCGACCACGTGTCGCTCGCCGCGGCGGCACTCCGCGAGGTCGACGTCCATGCACGGGAGCGGATCCGCGACGAGGCTGTCCGGAGGGTGAGCGACTTCGAACGTGACGGCATGGTCCGGGTCCCCGGTCTCGCACGCTGCATCGTCGGGACGAGACCTGGGTCGGCTCCGACGGGGTGACGGTCCATCGTCGTGGTCGCCGCCGGGTCACGTGCACCCCCGGTCGCTTCGACCGACCAGGCCGGCTGGCTTCTGGTCGCCGCCTGGATGCTGGTTGCAGGGTGTTGATCCGCTCCACCGCAGGCGCGAGCCTGGATCCTGTCCGGACGCTCGACGCCGGACGAGGGGGGTCACGATGGTCGCCGTACGCCGCTCGCTCGTTGCGCTCATCGCCGTGCTGGTCGTCGCCGTCGCTGCGACCGCCTGTGCCCCGGGATCGACACCGCACGTCCTCTCCTGCGCATCGACGACGGGTCGGGTCGCCGTACGCTCCAACACCGGGACAGGGGGGATCTTCGACGGCGGACCGCTCACGCTGCAGGGATGCACCGGGATCACGTCCATCACGGAGGGACGATTCGACATCACGCTGCCTTGGAGCGCGGCTGATCCTTCGCCGGGTCATGTCACGCTCACGTTCGACGGGGCCATCTCCTGGTCGGACTCGACGACGTCGACCGCACGGCTGGCGCTCTCGTTCGACGAGTCGACGGGGACGCCCGTCGCCTGCCCGCCGTCGCCGACACCCGGGTGGGTCGTCTCCGGCTGCAAGCGCGTTCCCCTCGCCGGCTCCTGGAGCATCACCGCGGGACGATTCCTCAACCCGCACCCGTCGACGGTCAGCGGTTCGATGATCACCTACGCAGTCGAATCCCCGGGGAACCCTGCAGCGTCGATGGTCTTCCTGCTCCAGCTCGGGCCGGTCCTCTTCGTCGACGCCTGATGTCGCTGCCCGACCTCGCCACGATCGGAGGTCGGGCGCGCCGCCGTCCGGGTTCGATGCCGTCCGGCTCGACAGCGACGGCCCTCGACGGGGACGGCCCTCGACGGCGACGGCGTCAGCGCACGGCATGGTCGCTCGCCGGTGCGCCTGCTTGGCAGCAGGCGGTCCGCATCCCCCCTGGAAGCGGACCGCCCGGCCGATGCATCGCAGGGTACGGAGGGAGACAGGCGTCAGCAACCCCTCATCGCTGGGAATCCGTTCGGCCTCCGTCGGAGCCTGCGCCGGCGGCTCGTACCGAGAACCTCTGACGTCGAACACCGACGTGAGGCGTGCCAAGTTCGGGAGGGGTGGGCTCGCGGAGGGGACGCGTGGATCAGAAGCCGGGGACGGGCCCGCCGGTGTCGGGCACCAGTGCCCTCGACACGAACTTCCACCTGCCGTCCTCCTTGCGGAGGGCGTCCTTGTAGATGCCCGACACGAGCACCTTGACCCCACCGGCCTCCTCGTCGGCCACCCACAGCTGCAGGTAGCCGGCACCCTTGGCGCTGTCGCCGTCGCCGTCGAGTCGGACGTTGGTCACGACGTGACGTGAGCCGGGCATGATCAGCGGGACGCCGGCAGCGAACTCCACGCGAGCGGCGGTGGTGCCCTCGACGAGGATGCCGAGTCCGGTGTCGAGCGTGCCGTCCTCCACGAACAGGGCCGCCCACTCGTCCGCGAGACCGGCGTCGATCACGTGGTTGTA
>JAFDWA010000395.1 GCA_018268735.1 Actinomycetota bacterium
TGCTGCGTCCTGTGCTGCTGCGTCCTGTGCTGCTGCGTCCTGTGCTGCTGCGTCCCGTGCTGGGTGTCCATGCGCAGAGCCTCTCTCATCGTGGACGGCTGCGGGGCGGAGGACCCAGGACCGCTGAGGTTGGCAATGGCGTTAGGTCTGCCTAATATCAACTCATCGGCATGGGACACACGAGGGTGACGCAGATGAGCACGACCCACCTGGACGCGACGGACACGGGGACGCGGTAGGTGTTCGCGAACTTCCTGATCGGGCTCCGCGAGGGGTTGGAGGCGGCACTCGTCGTCGGCATCCTCGTTGCCTACCTCGTCAAGACCGATCGTCGTCACCTGCTGCCGCGCATCTGGGTCGGCGTCGGCGCCGCGATCGTGATCTCGATCGCCTTCGGCGCCCTGCTCACGTTCGGCCCGCGGGGGTTGACCTTCGAGGCGCAGGAGGCCATCGGCGGCACCCTGTCGATCGTCGCGGTCGCGTTCGTGACCTGGATGATCTTCTGGATGGCCCGCCAGGCCCGCAACATCAAGGGTGAGCTCGAGAGCCGGATCGACGAGGCCTCTGCCGGCGGCGTGAGCCTCACGATCCTCGCCCTGCTCGCCGTCGGCCGCGAGGGGCTCGAGACGGCGCTGTTCCTGTGGGCGGCGACGAAGGCGACGGGGGAGACCGTCGCGCCGCTGATCGGCGCGGTGCTGGGGCTGATCTGCGCCGTCGTGCTGGGCGTCCTCGTGTACCGGGGAGCGCTGCGCCTCGACCTCCGCAAGTTCTTCACCTGGACCGGCGGGTTCCTCGTCGTCGTCGCCGCCGGTGTCGTCTCCTACGGGGTGCACGACCTCCAGGAGGCGGGGATCCTGCCGGGTCTCGACAACGTCGCCTTCGACGTCTCCAACGCGATCCCGCCGAGCTCCTGGTACGGGACCCTCCTGAAGGGGACCGTCAACTTCAACCCGACGACCACCTGGCTGCAGCTCGCCTGCTGGATCGCATACCTCGTGCCGACGATGACGTTGTTCGTGCTGCAGGTCCGCCGCCCCAGCAGCCCGCCGGCCGACTCGACCCCGTCCGGGCTGGCACCTGCCACCACGACACCGACCACATCCACTCCAGAGGGGAACCCCGCATGACCCGTTCCGGCCGCCGTGCCCTGCCCGTGGGCATCATCACCGCGACCGCCGCGCTGCTGCTCGGCGCGTGCACCGACAACGTCAAGGAGTCCGCATCGCCCAAGGGCGGTGCCGCGAAGGCGACCCGGGTCACGGTGACCGACACCGGCAGCGCGTGCGAGCTGTCGAGGACCGAGGCGCCTTCGGGCAACGTCGTGTTCTCGGTGACGAACCAGGGCAGCGAGGTCAGCGAGTTCTACCTGCTGGCCGCCGACGGCAAGGCGATCGTCGGCGAGGTCGAGAACATCGGCCCCGGACTCAGCCGCGACCTCGTGGTGCGCGCCGAACCGGGCAGGTACGTGACGTCGTGCGTGCCCGGGATGAAGGGAGACGGTCACCGTGGCAGCTTCACGGTGAGCGACTCGGGTGAGAGCGCGGCGAGCTCTGCCGAACTGCAGCAGCTCGAGTCGGCCGCCACCGCCCAGTACAAGTCCTACGTCGAGCAGCAGGTGGGCCTGCTCGTCGCGGGGACCGAGAAGTTCGCTGCGGCCTACAAGTCCGGCAACGACGACGAGGCGCGTCGTCTGTACGCACCGACCCGTGCCTACTGGGAGAGCATCGAACCGATCGCCGAGTCCTTCGGCGACCTCGACCCACGCCTCGACCTGCGCGAGGCGGACCTCGAACAGGGCCAGACCTGGACAGGATGGCACCAGATCGAGAAGCAGCTGTGGCCGCCCGCCGGCGCCACCTCGGTCGACACGCCCGAGCAGCGCGCGAAGGTGGCCGACCAGCTCGTCGCCGACACCCAGGAGCTGCACCAGCGCGTCGCCAAGATCGACGTGAAGGTCGACCAGCTCGCCAACGGCGCGAAGGAGCTGCTCGACGAGGTCGCGACCGGCAAGGTCACCGGCGAAGAGGAAGCGTGGTCCCACACCGATCTCTGGGACTTCCAGGCCAACGTCGACGGTGCCCGGCTCGCCTACCAGGCGTTGCGCCCGATCGTGCTGATCAAGGACAAGCAGCTCGCCACGACGCTCGACGGCGAGTTCGCCGCCATCCAGACCGAGCTCGACAAGTACCGGACCGCTGACGGGTTCCAGTACTACACGCAGCTCGACCCGCAGCAGGTCAAGCAGCTGTCGGACTCGGTGAACGCGCTGGGTGAGCCGCTGTCGAAGCTCGCATCGGTGGTCGTCCTCTGA
>JAFDWA010000396.1 GCA_018268735.1 Actinomycetota bacterium
GACGACGGCTGGGTCGGGTTCTGGGTGTTCGCTGCGTCGATGGTCGTGGTCGCTGCCGCGTGGCTCGCTGCGACGCCGTTCACCCTCCGCCACCCTCGGGTCGTGCAGAAGGTCGGGGCCACGCTGCTGCGCCCGATCGAGCGGTGGTTCGCCCACGTCGACGCGAAGCCCGGCGAGTACACCGAGGACGACATCTCGGAGTACTTCTGGCACAACGGCCGCTATCCCGACTCCGTGGAGTACCGGACGCTGGCCGACGACGGCTTCGCCGACTACCGACTCCACATCGGAGGCCTCGTCGCCCATCCCGTCGACCTGAGCCTCGACGACCTGCGCGCCCTCGCGCACCACGAGCAGATCACCCAGCACTTCTGCATCCAGGGCTGGTCCGGCGTCGCCAAGTGGGGTGGCGTGTCCATGCAGACGATCCTCGACCTGGTGCAGCCGGACCCGACCGCGGAGTGGGTCGCGTTCTACTCCTACGGCGAGGGCGCCGACGGCGGGCCGTACTACGACCTGCATCCGATCGAGCAGATGCACGGCGAGCTCGCGATGCTCGCGTACGACATGAACGGCGAGCCACTGACCTTCGGCCACGGTGCTCCGCTGCGGCTGCGCAACGAGATCCAGCTCGGGTTCAAGCAGGTCAAGTGGATCAAGGGCATCGAGCTCGTCGCGAGCATCGAGGAGCTCGGCGGCGGCTACGGCGGCTACAACGAGGACCACGAGTTCTTCGGCTACCGCCAGGCGATCTGATCCGCTCGTCGATGGGAGCTCTTGCGGTCAGGCAGTCGGGCGCCACCGCGGATCGCGGCCCGTCCAGGCGAGGAGCGACTCCGTCGGCGTTGCATCGTGGGGTTCCCCGAGAGCCGGGCCGAACACACCCGACGAGCGTGAGATCTCCTCGGGGATCTGCTCGAACATCGCCCGGATGAAGCCGATCGCCTCGTCCGGGAAGGTCACGGGCTGACCGGTTCCAGCGCCGAGGTCCCACCCGTGGAGGAACAGGTCGACGGCCGGGAACGACAACCCCTCACGGATGGTGCGTCGACCCCTCGGGCCGTCGACCTCGCGGTCGAGGTCCTCGACGGAGGCGACGGCGTCGCGGGCGCCGGCGGCGAGGTCGGCCCACCACTCCACGGGTTCCGTTCCGACGACCGAACCCGGCGGGTCGTGACGCGTGAACGAGATGTCGTCGCCGTGCAGGATGCGTGCCCCCATCTCGGTCGCCTCCCCGACGTGGCCGAGCACGTCACGGGTGGTCCAACCCTCGCACGGCGACGGCTCGTCCCATCGATCGGCGGGGACGCCGTCGACGACGGCGGTGAAGAACCTGAGCCCTTCGGTGTACATGTCGGCGGACGTCCAGGTCATGGCAGGTCACGCTCCGTTCAGGTGGTCGGTGCCTCGATGACGCGACGCCCCTCGAGCGCGCGACCGAGGGTGAGCTCGTCCGCGTACTCGAGGTCGCCGCCGACGGGCAGACCGCTCGCGATCCGGCTGACGGTGAGGCCTGGCATCGTCAGCACACGGGTGAGGTACAGCGCAGTCGCTTCGCCCTCGAGGTTCGGGTTCGTGCACACGATCACCTCGGTGACGGCCTCATCGGTGATGCGGGCGAGCAGCTCACGGATCTTGAGCTGCTCCGGTCCCACCCCTTGCAGGTGGTCGATCGCTCCCTGCAGCACGTGGTAGCGGCCCTTGAACTCGTTGGTCCGCTCGATCGCGACGACGTCGCGGGGTTCCTCCACGACGCACAGGGTGTGGGCATCGCGCCGCTCATCGGTGCAGATCACGCACAGATCGCCCTCCGCCAGGTTGAAGCACCGCGTGCAGAACCCGACGCGCTGCTTGGCTTCGACGATCACGCGTGCGAGGCGGTTCGCCTCCTCGGCGTCCACCTTGAGCAGGTGGAACGCGATCCGCTGCGCCGACTTCGGGCCGATCCCCGGGAGGCGGCCGAGCGCGTCGATGAGCTCCTGGACAGCGGTGGCGTACGTCGTAGCCAACTCAACCTCCGCCCAACAGCCCGCCGAGGCCGCCGAGCCCACCCATCCCACCGAGCGGATCGGCCTGGGCCTGCAGCCGGGCGACGCCGTCGCGCGCATCGGACCACGCTGCGAGGATCAGGTCCTCGAGCATCGTCGGATCGTCGCGGTCGATCGCGGAGGGATCGATGCGAACCCCGACCAGGTGCAGGTGGCCGTTCAACGTCACCTGCACGATCCCGCCGCCCGCAGTGCCGAGCACCTCCTTCGATGCCAGCTCCGCCTGGGCCTCCTCCATTCGTTGACCCATGTCCTGGGCCA
>JAFDWA010000397.1 GCA_018268735.1 Actinomycetota bacterium
GTCGAGGACCTCCTGGAGATCTCGCGCTTCGACGCGGGTGCGGTGCGCCTCGAGCTCGACGGCGTCGCGCTGGTGCCGCTGGTGCGCTCGACGGTCGCGAGCCTCGCTGGGCCGGCGGTCCCGGTCGAGGCGGACGCCTCCCTCGAGGACCTGGTGCTGGCATGCGACAAGCGCCGCGTCGCCCGGATCCTCGCGAACTACCTCGACAACGCACGCAAGTACGCCGACGGCGCGACCGAGGTGTTCGTCGAACGCCACGAACCGGAGCCCGACGACCCCTACCAGGAGCTGACCGTCCGCATCGCTGTGGAGGATGCCGGTGCCGGGGTGCCCGCGGCGGAGCGTGGGCACATCTTCGACCGCTTCAACCGGGGTGATCAGGGTGGCAGCCGTGGAGCGGACGTCGGCGTCGGCCTGGGCCTGGCGCTCGTCGCGGAGCACGCGCGGCTCCAGGGCGGTCGCGTGTGGGTCGAGGACCGCCACGACGGCGGCCAGGGCGCCCGGTTCGTCGTGGAGCTGCCGCTGCTCAGCGTCGACGAGGTCGACGAGGGCGACGACCTCTCCGAGGCGACCCCCGAGGCCGCCGACGCGTTGACCCTGACCGGGGAGCACACGGCGATCGGCCTGCTCGCCGACGTCCCGACCTCGTCGGGGTCCGCCGCAGGCCTCCATCCCGAGCACGAGGGCGAGCTCCCGTGACGGCACGACGCAGGATCACGCTCCTCGTCGCGGCGGGGCTGTCGGCCTCGCTCCTCCTCGCTGCGTGCTCGATCGGGACCGATGACGCTCCACGGGACCTCGCTGTGAGCACGAGCACGACCGTTGCGCCGGTGACGCCCACGAGCGGCGGCGCGACCGCGGTGCTGTACTACGTCCACGACGGCCAGCTCGTGCCGATCACGCGGTCCCTGCCGGACCGACACCTCGGCACGGTGCTCGACACGCTGCTGAAGGCGCCGTCGACCGACCAGCAGTCGAGGAACCTGACCACCTCCATCCCGGTCGGCACGCGGCTGTCGAGCTCCCGACTCGACGGGAGCACCCTCATCGTCGATCTCTCGAGCGAGTTCGACAACGTCGTCGGGCCGAGCCGTCAGCAGGCGATCGCCCAGATCGTGATGACCGCAACCGAGTTCCCCGGCGTCGACCGGCTCCGCTTCTCCATCAACGGCAAGCCGGTGCAGGTCGCCACCCCGACCCGTGGCGACACCTCGGTGGTGTCCGACTGCGACTACCGATCGCTGCTCGCGAAGCCCTCCGACATCGACGGCACGACCCTCGGCCAGGCGACCGTCCAGCGACTCCAGCTCCGCCAGAGCAACCTCGTGCAGCAGTGCCCTTCGAGCGGATGAGCTCTCCGAGCGGATGAGCCCTCCGAGCGGATGAGCCCTTCGAGCGGATGAGCCGGACCAGTGGCAGCGTTCCCTGTCCGGTTCAGATGACCTTCGACAGCGAGCCGATCGGCATCCGCAGCTCGTCGAGCATCGCGAGGTCCTCCTCGGGGGAGCGTCCCAGCGTGGTCAGGTAGTTCCCCACGATCAGCGCGTTGATCCCGGCGGTCATCCCGGCGGTCTGCAGGTCCCCGAGTGTGACCTCACGGCCACCGGCGAAGCGCAGGATGACCTCCGGTAGGCCGAGGCGGAACAGCGCGATCCACTTCAGCGCCTCCTTCGCCGGCGTCAGCCGTCGCAGCTCCAGCGGCGTCCCGGGCCGGGGGTTCAGGAAGTTGATCGGCACCTCTGCGGGGGCGAGCTCCTGGAGCTGGCCGATCAGCTCGAGGCGTTGGGCGTCGCTCTCCCCCATCCCGAGCAGGACGCCGCAGCACAGCTCCATCCCGTGCCGGTCGACCAGCTCGCACGTGTCCCATCGCTCCTCCCAGGTGTGGGTCGTGACGACCTCGGGGAAGAAGCTGCGGGCGGTCTCGAGGTTGTGGTTGTAGCGGTGCACGCCGCCCTCGGCCAAGCGACGGGCCTGCTCGTCGCTCAGGATGCCTGCCGAGACCGCGACGTCGAGCCCGGTGTGGTCGCGGATCTCCGGCACGAGCGCCAGGATGCGCTGCATCGTCCGCTCGTCGGGGCCCTTGACCGCCAGCACGATGCAGAACTCGGTTGCGCCGAGCTCGGCGGTCTCCCGCGCTGCGCGGAGGATCTCGTCGGTGTCGAGGAACGGCGTCGCCAGCACCGGGGTGTCGAAGTGCGCGGACTGGGAGCAGAAGTTGCAGTCCTCGGGACAGCCGCCGGTCCTGGCCGAGATGATCCCCTCGATCTCGACGATGTCACCGCAACGCGCGAGGCGCACAGCATGGGCG
>JAFDWA010000398.1 GCA_018268735.1 Actinomycetota bacterium
GTCACGACGACCGTGCCCGTGCCGGCGACACGTACAAGTTCGAGATCACCGGCGCCGACGGGTCGACCACGTTGCGCGCCGATCCGGTCGCCCGCCAGGCCGAAGCCCCGCCGAGGACCGCGTCGGTGCTCGCACCCGAGGGCGTCCTCGCCGTCGGCCGCGGGACGCCGTCGCCGTGGAGGAACCCGTCGGAGTCCTGGCGGGAGCGACGCGCCGAGCGGAACGAGGGTCGCCTCTCGGTCTACGAGGTGCACCTGGGATCGTGGCGACGCCATCCCGACGGCAGTCCCCACTCCTACCGCCAGCTCGCCGAGCCGCTCGCCGACTGGGCTGCGGATCTGGGCTTCACCCACGTCGAGCTGATGCCGGTCGCGACCCACCCCTTCGGCGGGTCCTGGGGGTACCAGGTGAGCGGGTACTACGCACCTGACGCTCGGCTGGGCTCGCCCGACGACCTCCGCCACCTCGTCGACACCTGCCACGACCGAGGGCTCGGCGTCATCCTCGACTGGGTGCCGGCGCACTTCCCAGCGGACGAGTTCGCGCTCGCCCGCTTCGACGGCACTGCACTCTACGAGCATGAGGACCCTCGGAGGGGCGAGCACCCGGACTGGGGGACGTTGGTGTTCAACCACGGCCGTCGCGAGGTCCGCAACTTCCTGATCGCCAACGCCCTCTACTGGCTCGAGGAGTTCCGCGTCGACGGGCTCAGGGTCGATGCCGTCGCCTCGATGATCTACCTCGACTACTCGCGCGAGCCAGGGGAGTGGGTCCCGAACGAGCACGGTGGTCGCGAGGACCTCGATGCGCTCGCGTTCGTGCGGGAGCTCAACGAGACCGTCGCGGCGGAGCATCCGGGTTCGCTCGTGGTCGCCGAGGAGTCGACGTCGTGGCCGGGCGTCACCGCGCCGGTGGCATGGGAAGGACTCGGCTTCACCCACAAGTGGAACCTCGGGTGGATGCACGACACGCTCGGCTACTTCGCCCACGATCCCGTCCACCGCAGCCACCACCACCACGAGCTCACCTTCCCCATGGTCTACGCAGCGCACGAGCGGTGGGTGCTGCCGCTCAGCCACGACGAGGTCGTCCACGGCAAGGGCTCGTTGCTCGAGAAGATGCCCGGCGACGAGTGGCAGCAGTTCGCGAACCTGCGGGCGCTCCTCGCGTGGCAGTGGGTCCACCCCGGTCGCCAGCTGCTGTTCATGGGCGCCGAGCTCGCCCAGGAGCGCGAGTGGTCCCACGACCGCGAGCTCGACTGGTGGCTGCTGCAGCACGGAGCGCACCGGGGCGTCAGGACGCTCGTCGGCGACCTGAACCGGATCCAGGCCGAGCAGCTCGCGCTGTGGACCGGCGACGACGTACCCGACGGCGCCTTCTGGTGGCTCGACGCGGACGACCGGGACAACTCGGTGTTCGCGTTCGGTCGCCATGCCGTCGACGGGGCCGGTGCTGTGGACGGGGCTGGTGCTGTGGGCGGGACCGGTGCTGTGGGCGGGGCTGGTGCTGTCGACGGGGCCGGTGCTGTGGGCGGGGCTGGTGCTGTGGGCGGGTCCGGTGGGTCGGTCGTCGTGATCGCCAACCTGACCCCGGTGCCGCGGCACGGCTACCGGACGGGTGTGCCCGACGAGGGGCCCTGGCGGGTGCTGCTCGACACCGACGACCGTCGCTACGGCGGCAGCGGCCACGAGGTCGTCCCCGACGGCCTGGCCGAGCTCGTCGGTGACCGCTCCACGCCGTGGCAGGGCCAACCGTGCTCGCTGCGCCTCACCCTCCCGCCGCTCGCCGTCCTCGTCCTCGCTCCGAAGTAGGGGTGCACAGCGACACACCTTGTCGCTGTGGGTGCACCGGATCCGACGCGCGACCGCCGGTACCCTTGCGGTCGTGACCGACGGCGTGGCGCCACCCCGGGGCGCGACGACGTGCTTCCGGCATCCCGACCGCATGGCCGGTGTGGGCTGCCAGCGATGCAGTCGGCCCATCTGTCCGCAGTGCATGGTGCAGGCACAGGTCGGGTTCCAGTGCCCGGAGTGCGCCCATGTCCACTCCCAGCAGGTGCTCCAGGGACGGGCGGCGTTCTCGAGCCGTGGCGTGACCGACATCGTCGTCGGCAAGGCGCTGATCGGGCTCAACGTCGTCGCCTATGTGCTGACGGTGCTCACCGGGCGATCCACGACAGCGACCGGCTGGCTCGTCTCCGACGGCGTCGTGTACGGACCGGCGGTCGCCCACGGCGAGTGGTGGCGGCTCGTGAGCGGGGCGTTCCTCCATGCGTCGCCGCTGCACCTCCTGATGAACATGTTCCTG
>JAFDWA010000399.1 GCA_018268735.1 Actinomycetota bacterium
GAAGATGCAGACCCGCGTCGCCAAGCGACTCCGCCGTGTCATCACGGTGTCGCGCAACTCCTACGAGGACATCTGCCGCGACCACCTCGTGTCGCCGGAGCGGCTCCACATCGTTCCCGTCGGCGTCGATCCCGAGCTGTTCGCCCCGATGCCAGGGGTGCGGCGCGACCCGAACCAGATCATCTCGACCGCCTCCTCCGACGTCGCGATGAAGGGCCAGAGGTACCTGCTGGAGGCGCTCGCCAAGCTCCGCACCGAGTTCCCTGACCTCCGCCTCGTCCTCGTCGGCCGCCTCAAGGAGGGATCCGCCGCTCAGCGGACGATCCAGAACCTCGGCCTCGACGGTGCCGTCGAGTTCGTCTCGGGCGTGTCCGACGAGACGATCGTCGAGCTGTACAACTCCTCGGCCTGCGCCATCGTCCCGTCGCTGTACGAGGGCTTCTCGCTGCCCGCGATCGAGGCGATGAGCACCGGCTGCCCCCTCGTGGCGACGACGGGCGGCGCGATCCCGGAGGTGTCCGGTCCCGATGGGGACACCTGCTTCGCTGTCGCCCCCGGTGATGCCGACGCGCTCGCCGCTGGCATCAGGCGGGCGCTGACCGACCCTGATGCGGCCGAGCAGATCGGCAACCGCGGCCGTGACCGGGTGATCCACCGCTGGACCTGGCGCCAGACTGCCGAGAAGACCGTCGAGCACTACCGGGCGCTGCTCGCCGAACCGTCGAACCCAACCGAACCGTCGACGGTCACGGACGTCGGGGTCTGAGTCGTGCTGACCGTCGACTTCGACCTGCTCGGACTGCAGCGCGGCGACCTGGTCCTCGACATGGGTGCCGGGGCAGGTCGGCACTCCTTCGAGTGCCTCCGCCGAGGGGCGCGCGTCGTGTCGCTCGACTACGGCTACGACGAGCTGCCACCGGTGAACGGGTTGTTCCGTGCGATGGAGGCATCGGGCGAGGTGCCGAGCGGTGCCCTCGGCCGCTGCGTCAACGGCGACGCCCTCCGCCTGCCGTTCCCGGACCACACCTTCGACCGCATCATCTGCTCGGAGGTCTTCGAGCACATCCCCGACGACCGGGGCGCCATGGCCGAGCTGCACCGGGTGCTGCGACCCGACGGCGTGCTCGCGGCGACGGTCCCCTCGTGGATGCCCGAGAAGCTGTGCTGGCAGCTCAGCGCCGAGTACCACGCGCCGCTCGCCGCCGGCGGACACGTCCGCATCTACACCGAGGCGATGCTGAAGGACCGCCTGATCGACGCCGGCTTCCGACCCGAGGCGACCCACCGCGCACATGCCCTTCACACGCCGTACTGGTGGCTCAAGTGCCTCGTCGGACCCACCAACGACACCCACCCGCTCGTGCAGGCCTACCACCGGCTCCTCGTCTGGGACATCGCCTCGGCCCCGACGGTGACCCGCACGACCGAGCGCATCCTCAACCCGGTGCTCGGCAAGAGCGTCGTGGTGTACTCGCGGCGGACGATCGGGGGCGATCGACCGGTCGGCACCTCATCTGCGAGCACGGACCTCGACGGGGTGGTCGACGGGGAGACCGACCGGGTGGAGGAGGGCGACTGTGTCTCCGTCTGAGCGCTTCCTCGTCGACGTCGACGGCATCGTCGGAGCCGACCAGCTCAACGCGACCGTCGACGCCATCGCCGAGTGGCAGCTCGACTCGGGGATGGTGCCGTGGTTCCCCGGAGGCCACGCCGACACCTGGAACCACACCGAGGCGCTCATGGCGCTCATGCTCGGCGGTCACCGCGCCGAGGCCGAGCTCGGGTTCCAGTGGCTGCGCCGGACCCAGCGCCCCGACGGGGCGTGGCACCAGTACTACCTGGCCGACCGGGTCGAGCAGGACAAGCTCGACGCCAACTGCTGCGCCTACGTCGCGACGGGCGTCTGGTTCCACTGGCTGCTGTTCCAGGACCGCTCGGTGCTCGAGTCGCTCTGGCCGATGGTCGACGCGGCGGTGGAGTTCGTGCTCGACCTGCAGACCCCACGGGGGGAGATCCTCTGGGCGCGCCACGCCGACGGCACCCCGTGGAGCTTCGCGCTGCTCACCGGGTCCTCCTCGATCTGCCACAGCCTGCGCTGCGCGATCGCGATCGCCGGTGTGCTCGGCCACGAGCGGCCCGACTGGGAGCTCTCCGCCGCCCGGCTCGCAATGGTGATCCGCGACGACCCCGACGCGTTCGCGCCGAAGCACCGCTGGGCCATGGACTGGTACTACCCGGTGCTGTGCGGCGTCGTCACCGGCGACGCTGGACGCGAGCAGCTCGCGCACCGCTACGACGCGTTCAT
>JAFDWA010000039.1 GCA_018268735.1 Actinomycetota bacterium
GACATGGAGGTGAAGGCGCCGGCGAGGGCGTTCTCGTCGACTGCCTGGGCGACGGAGCCACCGACGCTGCCGACGATGTTGCTGATCGCGTCGAGGTCCGCGCCCCGCGGCATCACGACGGCCCGCAGCTGGGCGCCGGACTGCGCGAGGGCGCTCTGGGCGGTCGCGGCGCTCGCACCGCCGATCATCGGCGGCGACGCCGAGAAGAGGATGACCGCACGCTGGGCGAGGCCGTCGTCGCCGAGCATGTCGGCGGCGCCGATGATCCCCTCCCACGTCGCCGACGAGCCGACCGGTTCGACCTGACCCAACGCCGCCTCGAACGCTGCAGCGTCGCTCGTCGGGGCGATCTGCACGGTCGGGCCCCCACCGGTGGTCATCAGCCCGAGAGTTCGGGTGACACCGCGACCTGGCAGGAGCGGGGCCAGCGCCTGCTTGGCGAGCTGCACCGTCGCGTTGCCGAGCGTGGCGGAGTTGTCGAGCACGACCACTGCGTCGAGTGGCAGCTTGTCGGCGCCGAGGACCTGGCTGTCGACGGTCCTGCCACCGACGACCGCCGCGAGCTGCTCGGTGCGCGCGCCGAGGAGGTCGCCGGAGACCGAGACGTGCTCGCTTCGGGCATCGACCCGCTGTGCCGTCAGCTGGGCCGGCGGATCGTCGGCTGCGCCGGCAGGGGCGACGACCCCGAGCGCCCCGAGCAGGCATGCGGCTGCGGCCAACCCGGCGAGCAGTGCGGCACCACGACGGGAGCGCCGTGCGCGACCCGGTCGGAGTTGGGTCGGCGTCGTCACCTTCCGGTCACCGCCTTGCGACCGCCGTCGCGTGAGAACACCTCCGGGCCGAGGCGGATGCCCTGGTCGGCGAGCTTCTCCGCGAACTTGGGTCGCACCCCTGTCGCCTGGAGCTGGCCCCGGTAGCGACCGTTCTCGTCGACGCCCGCACCGAAGTCGAACAGGAACACGTCCTGGAGGGTGATGACGTCGCCCTCCATGCCCTGCACCTCGGTGATGTGGGTGACGCGCCGGGAGCCGTCCCGAAGTCGCTGGAGCTGCACGATCACGTCGATCGCGGACGCCATCTGCTCGCGGATGGCCCGCACCGGCAGGTCGAATCCGGACATGAGGACGAGGGTCTCGAGTCGGGCGAGGGTGTCGCGCGGGCTGTTCGCGTGCACCGTGGTCAGCGAGCCGTCGTGGCCCGTGTTCATGGCCTGCAGCATGTCGAGCGCCTCACCGGATCGGCACTCGCCGACCACGATCCGGTCCGGCCGCATGCGCAGGCAGTTCTTGACGAGGTCGCGGATCGTGACCTCGCCGCGGCCCTCCACGTTCGGTGGGCGCGACTCCATGCACAGCACGTGCTCCTGGTGGAGCTGGAGCTCCTTCGCGTCCTCGACGGTCACGATGCGCTCGTCTTCGGGGATGAACGACGACAGGACGTTGAGCATCGTCGTCTTGCCGGTGCCGGTGCCGCCGGCGACGATCACGTTGAGCCGGCCGACGATGCACGCCTGCAGGAAGCGGGCGGCGTGCGCGTTGACCGAGCCGAACCGGATGAGGTCGTCGATCTGCAGCGGATCGGCTGCGAACTTCCGGATGGTGAGGAAGGGACCGCCGATCGAAAGGGGCGAGATCACGGCGTTCACACGGGAGCCGTCGGGGAGGCGGGCGTCGACCATCGGCGTCGACTCGTCGATCCGTCGACCCACCTCGGAGACGATCTTGTCGATGACCCGTCGGACGTGGTCGCTGTCGATGAACCGGATCGAGGCGTCCTTGGTGAGCTTGCCGTTGCGCTCGACGAACACCAGGTCCGGTCCGTTCACCATCACCTCGGTGACGTCCTCGTCACGCAGCAGCTTGTCGATCGGGCCGTAGCCGAGGATGTCGTCGGAGACGTCCTGGATGAGCTGCGCCTTGTCGGCTGCCGACAGCGGCATCCGCTCGGCGGCGATCGCTGCGTGGAGCTGCTCGTGCACCCGGCGGCGGAGGTCCTGCTCCGACAGTCGCCGGTCGAAGAGGATCGGGCCGAGCTCGTCGATCAGCTGCTGGTGGACCCGGTGGCGCAGCTCGTTCAGCGCTGGATCACGACGCGGGACGCTCGCTGCAGGCTTGGCGGGTTGGGCCGGATCCGACGGCGTGCGGGCCGCTCCCCCACCGTTGGCGCCAGCGGCACCGCCCGGAGCGGGTGGGACGCCCGACGACTGCCCGGGCTGACCGCCCTGCTGCTCGTTGATGCGCTGGTACAGGGACACCGTGGAACTCCCTCGTGTGGCTCGCTCGGACCTCGGCGTCCGCGCTCAGGTTCGGATCACTTGCGGCGACGGCCGGCGTCGCTCGGGATGAACTGGTCGGCGAGCTGCTGGATCGAGCGGCTCACCCCGGACTTCGGGCTGTGCAGCACGACCGGCTCGCCCTTGTTGACGGCCTGCGGCACGCAGATGTCGCTCGGGATGAGCGCGTCCGCCTTGATCTGCAGCGTCCGCTCCACCTCGCCGATGTCGAGCTTGACCTTGCTGTTGGCCCGGTTCAGCACCAGGAGCAGCTTCTCCATCGGGGTGTTGAGGAGACGAAGCGTCTGCAGGCCGATCTTGACGTTCTTGATGTTCGGGATGTCCATCCCGGCCACGAGCAGCACCCGGTCCGACGCCTCGACGAGCCCGAGGACCACGTCGTTGAAGTAGGCCGGCGTGTCGACGATGACGTAGGCGCAGAACGTGCGGAGCATCTCGACGATCGCCACCATCTCGGCAGCACCGACCTGATCTGCGAACGCCGGCTCGAGCGGCGCCGGCATGACCCGCAGGCCGGACGCCTCGTGGGTGACGAGGAGGCTCTCGAGCAGCGGCGGGTCCATGCGGTCGAGCACGGACACGGCATCGACGATCGTGTGGTGCGGCGTCAGCTTCAACATCACCGCGACGTCGCCGAACTGCAGGTCCGCGTCGACGAGGCAGACCGGCTGCTCCGAGCGCCTCGCGAGCTCGACGGCGAGCGACGTCGACAGCATCGACTTGCCGGCCCCGCCCTTGGTCGAGAACACGGTGATGACCTGGCCGTCGACGGTGGGCAGCTCCTCCGGCTCGTCGGTCACCGGGACCGGGGCCGCGGGCATGACCGCCGCACGTGGGGTCTGGTCCAGGCTCACCGCGACCCGCTGCACCGCCTGGGCCAGCGCTCCGGACTCGCCGGTGAGAGCGAGGACGTCGCGCACACCGGCCCGAAGCGCCGTCTGCAGCAGCTGGGTGCTCAGCTCGTCGACGACGAGGATGGTCGCCATCAGCGGGTACTCACGCTGGATGCGCTCGCTCGCGTGCAGCACCGCGTCGTCGCTGCAGGACGGTCCGAGGACCGCCACGACGGGCACGGCGCCGGTCAGGCGGGCGGCCAGCTCCTCGACGTTCGCGAACGGGGTGACGCCGTCGCCGAGGAGGCCCATGATCCGCTCACGTGTCGGCGCATGGGACTCGACGACGGCGACCGACACACGGATCGTGGACGGCGGCGCCTCCGGAGTGGTGAGGAAGTCGGTCACTTGCCCGGTGCCTGCGTCGGGTAGAGCGGCGTGCCGGCCTCACCGGGCAGCTGCGGGAGTGCGTTCGTGAACGGCATCGGGACCGGCGTGTAGTCGGGCCGGTTGAGCGTGAGGTACAGGTTGGCGTCCTTGAGCGACACGAGCAGCTGTGCCTGCTGCGGCGGCAGCTGGACCGTGATCAGCGGCGACTGCGCCGGCGGAGCGGTGGTCTCCGGCGTCGCGCCCTTGTCGCCGGTGCCCGTCGATGCGGCGACCGGCGAGCCGAGCTGCTGGCCGACGGCGATGACCTTGACGCCCTGGAAGAGGTAGGTGGCCGGCGTGCCGAGCACGACCTCGCCGGAGCTGCCGTTGGCGCGCTGCAGCGGGCAGGTGCTCTGCGATCCGCCCTGACCGCCTGCGGCGCCGCCCTGGCCACCGATCTGGCAGTAGTTGGCGAGGATGTTGATGTTGTCGCCCGGCTTCACGAGACCGGCCACGCCCGCAGCCTGGTCGACGGTGATGGTGACCGCGACGTTGCCCTTGTCGAGGGCTGCAGCGTTCGAGCCGGTGAGCGCGGTCGGCGCCACGAACATCGAGGTGGTGATGACCTCCCCACCGCCGAGGTCGACCGCTGCGACCTGGCCGAGGATGTCGGCGTAGCGCCGGACGGGGTTCGCCGGGAGCTCGTCCTGGCGGCGCTTCTCGATCGTGAGCAGCTTGCCCTCGATCGCAGCATCGGCCGTCGAGCCCTTCGCGATCGGACCGGCGGCGACGACGACCGAGACCATCTGCGCGTCCTGGTCGGACTTGTTCTCGACCCCTCGGACGTAGCTGAGGGTGAGGAATGCGGCGAGGGCTCCGACGACCACCGCCCCGATGAGGATCAACGTTCTGCGTGAACTCACTTGTCTCCGCTCCGTGCGCGTAGGGACAACGCTCGGACACCTCGACCGGGAGCTGTGGATCGAACGTCGCCTGGGCGACGCTCGGCTCACCAGCGCTCGGGCGCAGCATCCGCTGTTGATTCACTCGGCCGAAAGCGCGCTCGCCTGAATCTTTTGGACCATTTCCTCGAACGGCCCTGCTCCTCGGGACCCGTCGCCGGGATCGATCCGGTGGCGGGACGCGAAGCGGCCCCCTCTCGGGGGCCGCTTCGGTGCATCGTCGGTGTCGGGCCCGCCGTCGGTGGACCCGGAGGTGCTGGTCAGCCCTCGGCGGGCTCTCCCTGATCGGGATCGACGGACTCGACCGCCGTGTCGCCGGAGGCCTCGACGACGTCGGCGGGGGCGTCGAAGCCCTGCTCGGCGTAGTACTGCTCCCAGGCCTCCTGGCCCTCGGTGGTCTCCTCGCCGACCGGCTGACCGATATAGTTGCCCTCGGCGTCGTAGTTCTGCTCGCCGAAGTGCTCCTGGTACTCCGCAGAGACGACGCCGCCCTCGGCGGCCTGCTTGATCGACAGGCTGATGCGACGACGGTCGAGGTCCAAGTCGATGATCTTGACCCAGAGCTCCTCGCCGGGCGTGACGACCTGCTCGGGAAGGTCGACGTGGTGCGCGGACATCTCCGAGATGTGCACGAGGCCCTCGATGCCGTCGCCGACCTGGATGAACGAGCCGAACGGAACGAGCTTCGTGACCCGTCCGTAGACCAGCTCGCCGACCTGGTGGTTGGAGGCGAACTCCTGCCAGGGGTCCTGCTGGGTGGCCTTCAGGGACAACGAGATGCGCTCCCGGTCGAGATCGACCTCCAGCACCTCGACCTCGACCTCGTCGCCGACCGCGACGACCGAGCCAGGGTGGTCGACGTGCTTCCAGGACAGCTCCGACACGTGGATGAGGCCGTCCATGCCGCCGAGGTCGACGAACGCACCGAAGTTCACGACGCTCGACACGACGCCCTTGCGACGCTCGCCGGGCTTCAGGTTGGCCAGGAAGTCCTCGCGCTGCTCCTTCTGGGTCTCCTCCAGCCAGGCACGTCGGGACAGCACGACGTTGTTGCGGTTCTTGTCGAGCTCGATGATCTTCGCCTCGAGGCTGCGGCCCACGTACGGCTGCAGGTCACGCACCCGCCGCAGCTCCACGAGCGACGCGGGCAGGAAGCCACGGAGGCCGATGTCGATGATGAGACCGCCCTTGACGACCTCGATGACCGGACCGGAGACGACGCCGTCGTCCTCCTTGACCTTCTCGATCGTGCCCCACGCCCGCTCGTACTGCGCGCGCTTCTTGGAGAGGATCAGTCGGCCCTCCTTGTCCTCCTTCTGGAGGACAAGGGCCTCGACCTCGTCGCCGATGGTGACGACCTCGTTCGGGTCGACCTCGTTGCGGATCGACAGCTCACGGTTGGGGATGACGCCCTCGGACTTGTAGCCGATGTCGAGCAGCACCTCGTCGCGGTCGACCTTCACCACCGTGCCGGTCACCAGCTGGCCGTCCTCGACGTCCACCATGGTCGCTGCCATGGCGTCGTCCAGGGACATGCCACCGAGGTCGTCCTCGATGATCTGGCGGGGTGTGTAGTCGGCGATGGCGGTGTCGGACACGTGCAACTGCTTCTCGTCAAGGGGCGCGGCGCGCCCACGGATGGGACGTGTCACCCTACCCGCACCCAGCGCCACCCCGAAAGCCCGCGCCGAGGCCGTCTCCCGGCCTCAACCGGTGGGCGTGCGTGCGACGAGGAGGAACTCGGGCGTGTCGATCGTCGGCGGGCTCATCGAGTAGCCACCCGGGGTGACCGACCAGATGTGGTCGACCAGGAGCCCTGCCCTCTCGGCGACGAGGCGCAGCTCCCGCGGGGTGTAGCAAGTGGTCCACAGGTCCGCCTCGGCCCGCTCGCCCTCGCCGTCGAGCAGCTCGGCGCGCTCGTGGTTGACGGCTCCGGCGGCGTCGAAGGTGTCGGTCTCCTCCAGCCAGCGCACCTGGAAGTACGAGGAGAAGGCCGACACGGCGCATCGACCGCCGGGTCCGAGCGCGGCAGCGATCCCCGCCAGCACCGCGGTGTCGGCACCGAGGTTCTGCGGATCCCCGACATCGGGTGCTCCACCGAGGCCGAACGCTCCCTGGCACAGCGAGATCGCGGCGTCGAACGGTGCAGCGGAGCGGGCGGCGTCGAAGCGCTCGTCGCCGACCATCGAACGGGCATCGGCGCGCTCGAAGGTGACGAGCCCGCTCAGGCCCTCCCTGTCGGCGACCTCGACGCCCACCTCGACGAACCGCTCGCTGATGTCCACGCCGACGACCTCGATGCCGTGGCGGGCGAGCGCCAGCGCGTGGCGCCCCGGTCCGCAGCCGACGTCGAGGACGCGCATCCCCTCGGAGAGCCCGAGCAACCCGATGAGGAAGGACACCTCCTGCTCGGTGCCCATCGTGAAGGAGTACCGGAGGTACGCAGGCCCGACGTGGTCCGCGATGTCCTCGAACCAGTGACGGTCCTCGAACCGGTCGCTACTCATGCCTTCGCGGCAGCCCAGCTGGCGCCGTGGGCGAGGTTGACCTCGAGCGGGACCCGCAGGTCGAACGCGCCGACCATCGCGGCGAGGACCACCTCGGTGGCGACGTCCATCTCGCCGTCGGGGACCTCGACGAGCACCTCGTCGTGGACCTGGAGGATCAGGCGGCTGGCGAGTCGGCGCTCCTCGATCGCGGAGTCCAGGCGCACCAGCGCCACCTTGAAGATGTCGGCGGCCAGGCCCTGGATCGGCGCGTTCATGGCCTGGCGCTCGCCGGCCATGCGGACGTTGCGCTGGTTCGAGCTCAACTCGGGGATCCGTCGGCGGCGCCCGAACACCGTCTCGGTGTAGCCGCGGTCGCGTGCCTCGGCGACCGTGCGCTCCATGAAGGCCCGAACGGACGGGAACGCCGTGAAGTAGGCGTCGAGGATCTGCTGTGCCTCGGAGGTCGGGATCCCCAGCCGCTGGCCGAGGCCGTAGGCCTCCATCCCGTAGGCGAGACCGTAGGAGACCATCTTCGCCTTGGAGCGCTGGTCGACGGACACCTCGGTCGGGTCGACCCCGAAGATCCGCGATGCAGTCGTCGCGTGGATGTCCTGACCGGTCCTGAACGCCTCGACGAGCCCAGGGTCCTGGGCGAGGTGCGCGATCACCCGCAGTTCGATCTGGTTGTAGTCCGCAACGAGGAGCTCGTAGCCCGCTGCCGGCACGAACGCCTCGCGGAACCGACGACCTTCCTCGGAGCGCACCGGGATGTTGTGGAGGTTCGGGGCGTCGGAGCTCAACCGGCCGGTCCGCGCGACGGTCTGGTTGAACGTCGCGTGGATCCTGCCGTCTGCCGCGACCTCTGCGAGCAACCCCTCGCCGTAGGTCGAGCGCAGCTTCTCGACCTCCCGGTAGCGCAGCAGGTGGTCGATGATCGGGTGCTCGCCCTGGAGCTTCTCGAGCGTCGCCTGATCCGTCGAGTAGCCGGTCTTCGTCTTCTTCTGCGGGGTCAGCCCCAGCTTGTCGAACAGGACCGCACGCAGCTGCGGCGTCGAGTTGACGTTGAGGTCCTCGCCCGCCGCATCGATGATCGCGGCGCGCTCGGATTCGCACTCTGCGGTCAGCGAGGCGTTGAGCGCCCGCAGCACGTCGACGTCGACGCCGACGCCGACGTGCTCCATCCGGGCGAGCACGCGCACGAGCGGGACCTCGACGGTGTCGTTCAACCTCGCGAGCCCGTGCGCCTCGATCGACGCCGACAGCGGCTCGGCGAGGAGCGCGACCGCGAGCGCCTCTCTGGCGACGACCTGGGACTCGGCGACCGCGGTGCCGTCGAGGTCCAGCTGCCCCTGCGCCGATGCGCCCTCGGAGGCGAGCTCCATGTCCGCGTGGCGACGGAGGAGCTCGACGATGGAGTAGGCGGTGTCGGCCGGGTCGAGCAGGTACGCGGCGAGCTTGGTGTCGAGGCGCAGCCGGGTGAGGTCGAGGCCGAGGCCCAACAGGCTCCGGATCAGCGGCTTGACGTCATGGCCGGCGACGCCCGGAGTGCCGCTCAGCACACGAGTGAGACCGTGACCGACTGCAGCCTCGCCGAGCAGCGCAGCGGGCAGCCACACGACCTCTGCGGTGGACTGCTCGGCGACGAGTGCGATGCCGGTGAGCGTCGAGCGGCCCGGAGCGCCGACCCACCCCGCGGCCACAGCGACCGTGTCGAGCACGGCGAGGCGTTCCAGTGCGGCCGTGGCGTCGGCCACGGTCCCCAACTCGGTCACCTCCGCCTCGAGCACCGGCACCTCGGCCACTGCGGCGGTGTCGCCGAACACCTTCGGCCACGCCTCGGCGAGTCGCGGGACGAGGCTCGGGAACTCGAGCAGTCCGAACAGCTGCAGCACCTCGTCGGCGTCGACGTCGGCCCGGGTCAGCTCGTCGAGGCCGGCGTCGAGGGGCACGTCGTGCACGAGCGCCATCAGCTCCGCGTTCGTCCGCGCCTGCGCCTCGTGGGCTTCGAGGTTCCGCCGCAACGCGGGGGTCTGCTCGGCGGTGTTGGCGAAGATCCCGTCGAGGTCGCCGTAGGTGGTGACGAGCTTGGCGGCGGTCTTCTCACCGACCTTGGGGACGCCCGGGAGGTTGTCGGAGGGATCGCCGCGGAGCGCCGCGTACCAGACGTACTGGTCGGGCCTCACCCCCGTGCGCTCGAGGATGCCGGCCTCGTCGTACAGGGCGTAGTCCGACACCCCCCGACGGTTGTAGAGCACCTTCACGTGCGGGTCCCTGACGAGCTGGTAGCTGTCACGGTCGCCGGTGACGATGATGACGTCGTCGCCACGGTCCACGGCCTGGTCCGACAACGTCGCGATGACGTCGTCGGCCTCCCAGCCCGACACCTCGACCACTGGCAGGCCCAGCACGCCGACGACCTGGCGGACGAGGCCCATCTGCTCCCGGAGGATGTCCGGCGCCGACTCGCGGTTCGCCTTGTAGGTGTCGAGGCGCTGGTGGCGGAACGTGGGCTCGGGGCGGTCGAAGGTGACCACCACCTCGTCGGGTCGGTGGTCGCGGACGAGGTTCAGGAGCATCGAGGTGAAGCCGAACACCGCGTTGGTCACCTGCCCGGACGCGGTCGCGAGGTCGGTCGGAAGGGCGAAGAACGCCCGATAGGTCAGCGAGTTCCCGTCGACGAGCATCACGGTCGGCACAGGACCGGAGGCTACGTGAGCCGCCGCTCGTGACGTGACCGGTGGCGGCGCCGCGCGGATCGCCAGGTGCTCAGCCCGGCGGTGCGAGCGACCCGTCCATCACGTCCTGGGCCACGTCGCGCATCTGACGGCGGTCGCGCATCGCTGCCTTCTGGATGAAGCCGTAGGCATCGGCCTCGCTGAGGCCGTGGCGGTCCATCAGCACGCCCTTGGCCCGGTCGAGGACCTTCCGGGCCTCGAGGCGCCCCTCGACGGTCGCGATCTGCTCGACGAGCAGCGACTCGGAGCGGAACCGCGAGATGGCCACCT
>JAFDWA010000003.1 GCA_018268735.1 Actinomycetota bacterium
AGAGATGGCACGCTCGTGGGAACCGCCTCCTACCTCGCTCCGGAGCAGCTGACCAACTCAGCGGTGGACGGTCGAGCAGATCTGTACTCGCTCGGCCTCGTCCTCTACGAGTGCCTCACGGGTCGGGTCCCCTTCGAGGGCGACACCGGTGCCGCCGTGGCGTTGGCCCGGCTCCACACGTCCCCCGTGGACCCGCGGCGCGTCCGCTCCGACATCCCCGCCCACCTCGCGAACGCGATCATGCGGTCGTTGCGACGTGACCCCGACGAGCGCTTCGACAGCGCTGCGGCGTTCCGCGCCGCGTTGGTTCGCCCCGACCTCCCGGTCCCTGCA
This sequence comes from Actinomycetota bacterium, assembly GCA_018268735.1. Classification (GTDB taxonomy): domain Bacteria; phylum Actinomycetota; class Acidimicrobiia; order Acidimicrobiales; family Microtrichaceae; genus Dermatobacter. The sequence continues at coordinate 334 of JAFDWA010000003.1, forward strand.
CCCGCAGTCGAGCCGCCTCCACCAGAGGCGACCGAGGTCGCCGCGGTGGAGCCACCGACCTTCGGTCGATCCGAGCGGCGCTGGTTGATGCCCGCCTTCGTCATCCTGCTGTTCGCTGTCGCTGTGATCGTCGCCGGCATGCTGCTGCGCGACTCCCGAGCACCGACGACCACCACGACCACCACCACGATCCCACCCGGTCGCATCGCTGTCCGCACGACGACCTCGTATGACCCGCAGGGCAGCGGGACCCCCGGTGAGAACGAGAGCCTTGCCGGACGGGCCACCGACGGCGACGAGCGGACCGCTTGGCGCACCGAGTCCTACGACCAGGCGGACTTCTTCGGTCCGAAGCACGGGGTCGGGCTCGTCGTCGAGCTGGCGGATCGGTCCCGCCTCGACTCGCTGCAGATCGACGGTTCGACGAACGGCTGGTCGGGAGAGATCTTCGTCCTCGACGGACCGCCTGACGCCGCCGGCATCGGTGACCTCACACCGGCGGCACGGGTGTCCGACGTCCGCGCACGGACCGACGTGGACCTCCACGGTGCGACAGGGACGACGGTCCTGCTGTGGATCACCAACCTGGGTGACGTCGCTGACGGAGGACGACACCGGGTCGAGATCAGCGAGCTCGTCCCCTTCGGCGTGAAAGCTGTCGGTTGAACGTCGAGCCGGAGCTCGTCGACGGGCATCCCGCGTCGCGACGCGGCCCTGACGACGCGACCGACGCTGCGCTCGTGGGCCGCGCCCAGAGCGGCGACCACGAGGCGCTCGAAGCGCTGCTGCGTCGCCACCACGACCGGGTGCTCGCCGTGTGCCATCGGATGTGCCGCGACCGCAGCGATGCCGAGGATGCTGCACAGGAAGCGCTCATCGCGATCGTCCGAGGCATCGACCGCTTCGACGGACGGTCCATGTTCTCCACGTGGGCGTACCGGGTGACGACCAACTGCTGCCTCGACGAGCTGCGTCGCCGCCGCCGACGGCCGGATCCGATCGGCGACGCGCACATCCCGGAACCGGCGAGCACCGACACCGGACCCGAGGCGCAGGCCGAGGGATCCGACGAGCGGCGGCGTCTCGGCGTGCTCCTCGACAGCCTCCCCGACGAGTTCCGCGTCCCGCTGGTGCTCCGCGACGTCGCCGACCTCGACTACGCGACGATCGGCGAGATCCTGGACCTGCCACCAGGGACCGTCAGGTCGCGCATCGCACGTGGCCGCGCACGTCTGGCCCAGGCGCTCGGGGCCGGGAACCACGACGAGCGACCGAACGTCACATCCCACGAGGGACCATGACCGACCGACCACCATCCGAGCTCGAGGAGCTGACATCCGCCGCCGTCGACGGCGAGGCGTCCCCCGACGAGCTCGCCGCGCTCGCCGGTGATCCGGCCGCGGTCGCACGGGCGTCGACGTTCCGGAGCCTCACCGACGCGCACCGCGACCTCGCCCACCACGAAGCATCCACCTCGGCGGGGGGCCTCGACGCGCGCATCGCTGCGGCCCTGGCCGCTGCCGACGAGGCCCCGGTGCAGGACCCCGTTCCAGCAGCCGGCGGCCCCCGCGCCGCAACGTCGAACCCACCCGACGGTCGACCTGCGGGCGTCGTGGTCATCGGAGGTTCCGCCAGGGCCCGGGCGGCCCGCAGCCGCCGTCACCTGCTGATCACCGTCGGCGGGATCGCCGCCGCCATCGTGGTCGTCCTCGTCGGCGTGGTCGCCGTGCGCGACGACCGGGGCAGCTCGACTGCTGCCGGTCCTCCCACCTCGGAGAGCGACGGCTACCGGGCGTCGAGGACCGCGGACTCACCGGCAGCGCTGCCCGGCGGGGACCGCCCCGAGTCCGACCAACAGGCCGGCAAGGCCGCTGTCCCACAGCCCACGAGCACGACCACGTCAGCGACGACGGCTCCGCTGCCGGCGCCACCGTCGGTGTCATCCGGACCGGTGACGCTGCCGTGGCTCGGCACCTTCGAGGACGTCGATCAGCTCGTCGCCGCCGCTCGACAGGACCCGGGTCGGCTGTCGCCGTTCGACGCCCGCTCGCTGAGCTGTCCACCGAGCGTGCCGCTGGTCGCTCGATCGACGGTGGGGAGCGCGCGCGTCGGCGCGACGGACGTCCTCGTCGTGCTGACCGACGGCCACGTGACGACGACGGACCTCGCGACGTGCACGATCCTCCCGCGGTGACCGCCGGCTCCGACTCCCCCGAACGGGCCTGTCGGTCGCCCCAGCAGCCGTCGTCCCCCTAGGCTGCGGCCATGACCGAACCGTCCAGCTCCGCGCCCGTCGGAGGGTCGCCAGCCGGTCCGGCCACCCATCGCGGCGGGAGCGCCGGTTCGGACTGGACCGACCAGGTCACCGAGCTGATCGTCGAGAAGGTCGACAAGGTCCGCTCCCACACGACCGGGCCCATCCTCGAGGTCTCCAAGGGGATGGTCTACGCCGTCGTGGCGTTCCTGCTCGCGCTGCCCATCGGGCTCCTGGCGGTGATCGGGCTCGTGCGGCTCATCACGATCTGGGTGCCCGTGTGGGCGACGTACCTCGGCTTCGGGATCATCTTCGTGTTGATCGGTGTTGTCCTGTGGTCCAAGCGGGGACGCGTCCCCACCTGAGGACCACCAACCCGCTGCAGGACGCTTCGCCGGAAGCCCATCGCTCGGAGGCCCAATGCCCGAACTTCGCAACGTCGTCATCATCGGATCCGGACCAGCAGGTCTGACCGCCGCGATCTACACGGCTCGCGCCGATCTCGCCCCGCTGATGATCGAGGGAGAGCCCTCCTCCACGAGCGACCAACCCGGCGGTCAGCTCATGCTCACGACCGAGGTCGAGAACTTCCCCGGATTCCCCGACGGGATCATGGGCCCCGAGCTCATGGGCAACTTCCGCGCCCAGGCAGAGCGCTTCGGAGCGGACATCCTCACGGCTCGGGTGACGAAGGTGGATCTGAGCGAGCGTCCGTTCAGGATCTGGACCGGCGATCCGGGAGCCGAGCAGCCGACCTACCTCGCGAGATCGGTGGTCATCGCCACGGGTGCCAGCTCGCTGATGCTCGGCCTGGAGTCGGAGGCCCGCCTGCTCGGCCACGGCCTCTCGACGTGCGCGACCTGCGACGGCTTCTTCTTCCGCGACCAGGACATCGTCGTGGTCGGTGGCGGCGACTCCGCGCTCGAAGAGGCGCTCTTCCTCAGCCGGTTCGGTCGGACGGTGACCGTCGTGCACCGACGCAAGGAGCTCCGCGCCTCGAAGATCATGCAGGACCGTGCCTTCGCCAACGACAAGCTGACCTTCCTCTGGGACACGGTGGTGGACGACATCCTGGGATCCGATCGGGTCGAGGGCGTCCGGTTGCGCAACGTGCTGACCGACGAGGTGCAGGACCGTGCGGCCGCAGGGGTGTTCGTCGCCATCGGCCACCGCCCGAACACGGACCTGTTCGTGGGCCAGTTGCCGCTCAAGGACAACGGCTACCTCATCACCGAGGGCTCGACGTCGAGGACCGCCGTCGAGGGCGTCTTCGCCTGTGGCGACGTGCAGGACGACTGGTACCGCCAGGCGATCACCGCGGCGGGTTCGGGCTGCATGGCAGCGATCGACGCCGAACGCTGGCTCGAGGCCCAGGGCCACTGAACCCGAGCGCCACTGAGCTGCAGAGCGACGTGCGACCGGGTCGACCTCCGGCGGTTGTTCGACCGTTGCACCTGCCGGGTGCTGGAATGAGACCACCTCGATCGACGTTCTGATCGGGACACGTCAGTCATCGCAGCTGACCAACTCAGGCAGATCACGACACGAGGAGTGAGCCACATGGGCTCCATCGCACACCTGACCGAAGCGACCTTCGACGAGGAGGTCGGCGCATCGACCGAGCCGGTCCTCGTCGACTTCTGGGCGGAGTGGTGCGGCCCGTGCAAGATGATCGCGCCGATCCTCGACGAGGTCGCCACCGAGCACGCCGGCAAGGTGCGCGTCGCCAAGGTCAACGTCGACGAGAACCCGAACCTCGCGATGAAGTTCAACGTGATGAGCATCCCCACGATGATCGTTTTCAAAGATGGGGAGGAGGATCACCGAATCGTCGGCGCACGGGGCAAAAGCCAACTCGTCGACGACCTCCGCTCCTATCTCTGAACCTGCCGGCCTCTGATCCCACTGACGACCGATCCCACCGGGAGCAACCATCACCCTGTCGACCCTCCCCCTTCGAGCCGGGGCCACAGGTTCGACCGTCGCCGATCTCCAGCGGCGACTTCGAGCCGTGGGACTCGACATCGACGACCCAACCGGTCGCTACGGTGCGGACACGGTCGCTGCCGTCGAGACCTTCCAACGCCGCTCAGGACTCCGTGTCGACGGAACCTGCGACGCCGCCACCTGGGCCGCGCTCGTCGAGTCCGAGTTCCGACTCGGCGACCGACTCATCTGCCTTCGCTCCCCCATGATGCGCGGCAACGACGTCGCCGACCTCCAGTTGCGCCTGGGCGCGCTCGGGTTCGATGCAGGACGCGTCGACGGCATCTTCGGCGCCGAGACCCGGACCGCCGTCGGGGAGTTCCAACGGAACGCAGGACTGGTGACCGACGAGGTCTGCGGGCCCGACACCGTCGAAGCCCTCTTCCGCCTCGAAGGCCGCGGCGGAGATGCCACCGTCACAGCCGTCCGTGAGCGTGATCGGCTCCGGCGCTCCCTGCACTCGCTGCGGACCATGAAGGTCGCCGTCGGCTCCGACGAGCCGCTGTATCCGATCGTGGTACGACTCGCCGCGTCGCTGCAGGAGATCGGCGTCTCGACGCTGCTGCTCGAAGGTGAATGGTCGACGCAAGCGGCAGCAGCCAACGACTTCGATGCCGACGTGTACCTGGGGCTCGCACTTGCCGGCACCACCGTGGTCGAGGCGAGCTACTTCGAAGTCCCCGGCTTCGCATCGCTCGGCGGCCGCCACCTGGCCGAGTTGATCGTCCGAGAGCTCCCTGCCTCACCTGGTTGGGGCATCGGATCGGTCACAGGAATGCGCCTGCCGATCCTGAGGGAGACCCGCAGCTCAGCCGTGCTGGTGCAGCTCGGCGACCTTCCGCGCGTCGAGGAGCACCGCGACCTGGTGATCACCTCGTTCCAACGGGCACTCGAGCGCTGGTCGAACGACCCCGCTGATGAGGCTCGCCTCGGAGCTGAGGACCAGGGATCGGTCCACTCCGCTACCGGTGACACGACCACAGGATGAGTGATCGCCTCACATCAGGATCGCCGCGCGCGATATCGGCCTCGACGTCGAGCTGATGTTGACCATCTGACCAGGGTCAGGCTTTCCCACAGGGTTGTACCCACCCTGTGGACAACCATCTGAGCTTGAGGTCGAGCCTCGGCAACGGTCTCGACCGAGGTGCTCAGTCGATGATCCGCCGGTAGATGCGCTCCAGATCCTCGAGGTTCGCGAACTCGATGAGGACCTTGCCGCGCTTCGCCGTCATCGTGATCGCGACACGTGTGTCCAGACGATCGGCGAGGAGCTCCTCGAGCTCGAGGAGTCCGGGTGGTCGCAACGGAGCGGCCGAAGGACCCTTGCCGTCGGCACCAGCATCCTCTTCATCCTGGGGCTCCCCGGGTTCGGCATCGAGGTTCGCCTCCAACTCGAGGCGCTCTCTCACGAGCTGCTCGAGGTCGCGAACGCTCAGGCTCTCGGCCACGGCGCGCTTCGCGAGCGCCTCCTGATAGGCGCGGTCCGGATGCGCGAGGATCGCCTTCGCGTGACCGGCGCTGAGCAGCTGCTCGCCGACGAGGCGTTGGACCGCCGGCGGCAGTTGGAACAGCCGCAGGAGGTTCGTCACCGCAGATCGGCTCCGACCGACCCGTTGTGCCACCTGCTCCTGGGTGTAGGCGAAGTCCTCGATCAGCTGCTGGTACGCCGCTGCCTCTTCAAGTGGGTTGAGATCCTGTCGGTGCAGGTTCTCCACCAGTGCCTGCTCGAGCGACGAGACGTCGTCCGCTGTTCGGATGACGACCGGCACGGTTCGGAGTCCGGCGCGCTTCGCTGCCCGAAGGCGTCGTTCACCCGCGATCAGCTCGTAGCCATCGTCGACCTCTCGCACCAGCACCGGTTGCAGGACACCCAGCTCCTTGATGCTGTCGCACAGGCCCTCCAACGACTCTTCGTCGAAGGCCCGTCGCGGCTGCATCGGGTTCGGTCGGATCGACTCCACAGGGAGCTCGCTCAGGCCGATCGCTGCGGTCGACGCGTCCTCGTCACCGGTCCCCGCCGGGATCAACGCCGTGAGGCCCCGTCCCAGTCCACCTCTACGAGCCACCGCTCACCTCCCGTGCCAACTCCCGATATGCCACCGCGCCCCGGGAGCTCGGATCGAACGTCGTGATCGGCTGGCCGAAGGAGGGGGCCTCCGAGAGCCGCACGTTCCGAGGGATCATGTTCCGGCAGACCTTCGGACCGAAGTGGGCCCGAACCTCGGTCACCACCTGCTCTGCCAGACGTGTGCGTCCGTCGTACATCACCAGGACGATGCCGCTGATCTCGAGCGACGGGTTCAGGTTGGTCCTGACGAGCTCGACGTTCCTCGTGAGCTGCGCAAGACCCTCCAGCGCGTAGTACTCGCACTGGATCGGGACCAGCACCTCAGTCGCCGCGACCAGGCCGTTGACCGTGAGCAGGCCGAGCGACGGCGGGCAGTCGATCAGGATGAAGTCGTAGTCGTCGAGCACCTCGGCGATGGCTCGCTTCAACCGTGACTCCCGGCTGAACGCCGGGACCAGCTCGATCTCCGCACCAGCCAGGTCGAGGCTCGCGGGAGCGACGAACAGGTGCTTCACCTCGGTCGGTTCGATGCAGTCCTCGAGGGCGACGTCGTGGAGCAGCACGTCGTACATGGTGTGGTCGAGCGATCGGTAGTTGATGCCCAGCCCAGTGGTCGCGTTCCCTTGGGGATCCAGGTCGACCACGAGTGTTCGGTGATCGAGCTCTGCCAGCGCAGCGCCGAGGTTGACCGTCGTCGTCGTCTTCCCCACGCCGCCCTTCTGGTTCGCCACGGCGATGACGCGGGGGAGAGGGCGTCCACTGACCCCGGTCGGCTCGGTTGCCACCTCAGCGACGTCGGCACGGTCGGATCCCGAGCGATCGCCGGGACGGCTCACCTGCTGGGCGAGCTCCGAGGCACCCGGCAGCGGCCCGATCGCCGCGCCGTGAACGCTCGACTCGGACGGGCTGGAGTCGTCCTGCAGTTCGGATGGAAGGTCAGACATCCATGGTCTCCAGCTCCACCTGCAAGGGTGTTGGAGTGGACCGGTGCGTCCACGTGAGCACCTATCCTTCCGTCCGGGCGCCGTGGGGTCAAGCATTCCCGGGTCGGGACAGCGGCAGAGACACCGACCAGCAGAGACAGCAGGAGAGATGCCGATCGGGGGCCCCGGTGACAGCGTCCTCGCCATCGTGTTCCACGTGGAACATCCAGGAGGAGCTTCAGTCGAGGCCGCTGTGTCGATCGACCTCTGACGATCGGCAGCGATCAGAGCAAGGATCCTTCGGAACAAGAGTCCTCCAGAAGAAGAGTCCTCCAGAAGAAGGGTCCGTCAGAACAAGGGCCGGCGTGCCGGCACTCCGACCCGACGTGGAAACCGTTCGTCGAGCACCTCGTCGACCACGAGGCATCGCACGGATCCACCTCCATCGAGGACGACGCGCTCCGATCGAAGACCGAGCAGCGCCAGTCCGGAGGCCGGCCAGCGATCATCCGGCGCACCAGGGGGCTCGCTCACCAGCACCATCGACCCGATCCCGCGAAGGAACCCCGCAGCGCACTCAGCAGTCACAGCCGGGGGACCGAACGAGCGCACCGTGACGACGTCGAACCCTCCTCGGAGCTCGGGGGTTCGACCGAGCTCCTCGGCCCTCCCTCGACGCACCCGGACTCGTCGCTCGAAGTCCAGCACGCCGATGGATTCCGCCAGGAACGTCGTCCGGCGCTCTGAGGAATCGACGAGGAGCAGTTCGAGGTCGGCGCGCTTCGTTGCGATCACCAGACCGGGCAGCCCTCCGCCCGATCCGAGGTCCAGGACCTGCAACGCGGGGGCGCCGGAACCGTCCCCCGACTCCGGGAGAGCACGGAGGAAGGCTGACGCGTTCGCCAGGTGGACGTCGATCTGACCCGGGCCGAGGAACCCGTGGGAACGAGCGCGTTCGAGCACCTCGCGGAGCAGCCTGAGGGGCGGCTCCCCGATGTCGACTGGACGCGAGACGGGCACCCCAGCGGGGTGCCCGTCTCGCTCATCGCTGTCATCTGACGCGTCAGATCCCACTGCTCCGGTGCCCTCACGACGGGCGGATCACCACCCGTCGCCGAGGGTCCTCGCCGACCGAGCCAGATGCCACTCCGTCGATATCCGCAACGGTGTCGTGGACGACCTTGCGGTCGGCGCTCGACATCACCTCGAACACGACCTCGACGCCCTCATCGAGCACGCGCTTGGCGGCATCGTCGACGAACGATGCCAGGGCGGTCCGTCGCATCTCCCGCACGCCCGCGACGTCGAGCACGACCTTCGCGTACTCCTGCCCGTCGGCGTGACGCTGCAGGACGTTGCGGGTGATCTCCTGGAGCGCGTCGAGGGTTCCGAGCTTCGGTCCGATCAGCAGCCCCACCTCGCTGCCGTCGAGCACTGCTCGCAGGACATCGTCGTCCATCTCCGCTCGAACGGTGGCCTCGAGGCCCATCGCGGCGATCACGCCGTCGAGGAAGGTCGTCACGACCTCGCACTGTGCCGTCGCTTCCATGACCTCACGCTCCTTCTTGGGTTCCTCGGCTCGCCGGGATGCGGCGGGACGCTTGTCCCCACCGGACTTCGACGCATTCGACGAGCTCCGCTTCCTGTCACCCGCTGCAGCCGGTCGATCGCCGCCGTCGGCGGCATCGGGACGGGCGCCCTTCGCACGACGACGGCGTTCCGGCTTCGGTCGGGGCGCCCGTGGCAGCACTCGCGCCCGAACCCGGCCGACGCCCCTCGTTCGACCGAAGAGCCCGGATCGGGGCTCCTCGATCACCTCGAACTCTGCATCCTGCTCGTCGACGCCCAACCGATCGAGGGCCGCCTCCTTGGCTTCCTCGACGGTCTTGCCGGTTGTCTCCACCCACTCCACGTCGTCACTCACTCCTTCTCGTCGCCGACGTCGCCGGCCTCGTCACGGCTCCTGGACGAACCTCGCGACTCGCCCGATCGACGCTGGTTCACCGACCGCTTCGCTCCTCCGCCGGACCGTCGACCAGCGGTGCTGCCCGAGGCGTTCTCGCGGGCCTTCTGGCTGCGCACCGACGTCCCTTCGCTCCGCGTCGGTGCGTCCTGCGGCTCTTGAGCACCCTTGCGGCGTGCGGAGGACGACTTCCGGCTGTCCTGATCGGTCCCAGTCCCCTTCGCGGATCCAGACCCCTTCGCTGATCCAGACCCCTTGGCAGAGCCGTCCTTCTTGGACGAGCCGGCGGGCTTCGAAGCGCTGACAGTCGCCTCGACCGGGCCCTTCTCGTGCTCCTTCCGGTACACGCTCCGCGTGATGTACGCGTTGGTCCCGATCCGACACACGTTCTGAGTTGCCCAGTAGAGCGCCAGCCCGGACGGGAACCCGAACGAGAAGACGGGAAGGAAGAACGGCATGATCTTCATCAGCATCTGCTGCTGGGGGTTCGCTGCGGCGGCGGACTTGTTCCGGGCCTGCAGCTGGCGGTTCTGGTAGAGCCCGGTCAAGAGGATCACGACGAGCAGGACGAAGTAGGGCGTCGCGACCAGCAGTCCGATCTTCAGCGCCTCGGCAGCCGACAGCGCCAGGTCCATCCCGAAGAAGTTCATGTTGTTGGTGTGGGACAGGGACTGGTACAGCGAGGTCGAGTGCTTCAGGTGCTCCGGTCGGAACAGCTGGTCGTTGAAGATCCAGGGCGTCAGCTTCGCTCCGGTCCCGGACTGGCCGGCGATGTGGCCGATCCCCGACCCGAGCCCACCCTGGCGGGTCGTCAGCCCGCGCAGCAACCGGTACATGATGAAGAACACCGGCATGGTCGCGAGGATCGGGAGGCATCCGCCGAGTGGGTTGATGCCGTTCTCGCGGTAGAACTTCATCAGCTCGGCGTTGAGCTGCTCCCGGTCGTCCTTGTACTTGGCCTGCAGACGCTTCATCTCCGGCTGCAGGCGCTGCATCTGCAGCATCGAGCGCGTGCTCTTGACCGTCAACGGAGTGATGAGCACCATCACCAGCACGGTCAGGAGGATGATCGAGATCCCGTAGTTCGGTATGAGCGTGTAGAAGAAGTTGAGGACGCTGCCGAGCGCCTCGAAGAACCCTTCGAACATCAGATCGCCTTCCTGCGGGCCGGGCTCATCGGCCGTCGTCTCCTACGCTGCCCGACGTCATGGGGTCCGCAGCGTGCATCGTGTCCGAACCCTTCGGGCACCGATGGCGGTGCGGACGTCGTGGCGGCGGCACCGGGTCGTAGCCCGAGGTCCCCCACGGATGACATCGCCCGAGCCGACGCACGGCGAGCCATGAGCCATGGGCCGCTCCGTGCGCCTCGATCGCCTCGATCGCATACGTCGAGCAGCTCGGGACGTGTCGACACGGCGAGGGCCGACCTGCCGCAGCCAGCTGGTAGACGCGCACCAACCGCGTCAGGCACCGAGCGACCAGCGACGGCTGCCTCGCGACGTGGGGCGTCGATGTGACATCTGTCACTGCCCATGGATCTCCCTCCTGCTGGCGGTTCATGTCGCACCGAGGCGCTCGAGCGCCGTCGACAGGTCGCGCGACAGCTCCGTGCTGCTGCGACCGCGAGCTGACGGGTGCACGATCACGAGGTACCAGCCGGTCCGCAGGGGACGACGACGGTCGAGCTCGAACAGGACCGCCCGGATCTGACGGCGGAGTCGGTTGCGCACGACCGCCGGACCGACACGCCGTCCCACCGCCATGGCGATGCCGGCACCCTCGCCCTCCTCGACACGGCGTGCTGCGACCACCAACGTGACCGAGCCCTGCCGGACGCGGCGAGCCGGAGGTGCGAATCGGCGGAACACCGATCTGCGGTGGATCCGGTCCAGCACCGGTGTGCTCCGATGCCGGTCGTGGGCACGAGCGGCTGCGACCTGCGGTCAGGCCGACAGGCGCTTGCGGCCGCGACGGCGGCGCGACGTGATGATCGCCCGCCCTGCCCGCGTGGACATGCGGTGACGGAATCCGTGCTTGCGGGCACGACGCCGTGTGTTGGGCTGGTAGGTACGCTTCACCGTGACTCCAGGAGACGATCTGGGAACGCAGGCGGGCTGCAGGTCGAGCGGGGCACCGCCGCCGTCCGGACCGGACCACGCTAGAGCCTGGGAATGCAACGTGCCAACCGAAGCACGCCGCGTTGCCGGGATGCCGTCGTCGGCTCGGAACCGGTTGCAGTTCCATGTCGGTGTGACTACGGTCCGTCAGTCCCAACCGTCGCGGAGCGCACCGGTGATCGGCACCGCCCGGAGCGCTTCGGCATCCGTCGTCCACAGTTGTGGACGCCCTGTGGACAACTGATCCACGATCCGTGCCGGGTCCCGACCACGGATCAGCAGCCAAGGAGGAACTGCCGGGTGACGGCGGAGGGAGACCAGGTCTGGGAACGCACCGCCGAGGTCCTGATCGGCCAGGTCAGCGATGCCGTGTGGTCCTCCACGTTCCGGGACGTGCACGTCGTCGACCTCCGCGGCGACGTGCTCACCTTGGCGGTGCCGAGCCAGATCGGACGCCAGCGGATCGAGCAGCGCTACTTCAGCCTCCTCGAAGGAGCGCTGAACGACGCTGGATTCCCCGGGATGCACGTCGTCCTCGAAGTCGACATCCACGAGCGGCCGCCTGATCCCCACGACCGCGTGACCCTGGATCTCACCGATCCGACGAGCGGGGAGTCACACGACCGCAGCACCACCGAGGCCACCTCCATCGATCGGGTCACCGCGCAACCACCGACCGGAGGACCCAGGTACACGTTCGAGTCCTTCGTCATCGGTCCGTCGAACCGGTTCGCGCACGCCGCGGCCCTGGCGGTCGCCGAGACGCCGGCTCGCAGCTACAACCCGCTGTTCGTCTACGGCGCTGCAGGGCTCGGCAAGACCCACCTCCTGCAGGCGATCTCGCACTACGTCGGCGACAACTACCCGAACCACCGCGTCCGCTACATCTCGACGGAGATGATCCTCAACGAGTTCGTCGACGCCATCCGCAAGCGCCAGCAACCCGAGTTCAAGCGCCGCTACCGCGAGATCGACGTGCTGCTCGTCGACGACATCCAGTTCATGGAGGGCAAGGAGCAGCTCCAGGAGGAGTTCTTCCACACCTTCAACACCCTCTACGAGTCCCGCAGCCAGATCGTGCTGTCATCGGACCGCCCCCCCGACAAGATCGCGACGCTCGAGGACCGGCTGCGCAGCCGCTTCCAGATGGGGTTGATCACCGACATCCAACCGCCGGACTTCGAGACCCGACTCGCGATCCTCCAGAAGAAGAGCGAGCAGTCGACGACGCAGGTTCCGGGGGAGGTGCTGAGCTACATCGCCGAACACATCACCTACAACATCCGCGAGCTCGAGGGAGCGCTGATACGCGTCAGCGCGTATGCCACGTTGAACCAGACCGAGCTGACGGTGCAGCTCGCCTCGGAGATCCTCGCCGACACCATCCAGTCGACGAAGCCACGCCAGATCACCCCTGCGCTGATCCTGCAGCAGACGGCACAGATGTACGGACTCGACGTCGAGCAGCTCACGAGCCGCAGTCGGACGCGGAACCTGGTACACGCTCGTCAGATCGCGATGTACGTGTGCCGCGAGCTCACCGACCTCTCCTACCCGCAGATCGGCCGCGAGTTCGGCGGCCGCGACCACACCACGGTGATCCACGCCTATGAGAAGGTCGCAGCGCTGATGCAGGAGAAGCTCGAGACCTACTCCGACGTGACAGCGCTCATCCAGTCCCTGCTCTCGGAGCGATGACCCCGATGGGAGGTGGATCGCGACGTGGATGGGAGCGGGATCGCGATGTGCATGGAATGCACCCGCGTCGTCGCCCTGCACAGACACGCGTGGAATTCCAACGCTGTGACGTGGACGCGCTGGACATCTTGTGCATGCGCACATCCAGCCGACACAAGGGCTGCGCTAGGTTTCCCACAATCCACAGGACCAACTACTACACCCACTGTTCGAACGACGACGACGGTGCCAGCAGTGGGGAAAGCGAGTCACGGTGAAGTTCCGCTGCGAACGCGATGTCCTCGTCGACGCCCTGGGCACCGCCGGTCGGGCCGCGACGAGCCGTGCGGCGCTTCCCGTGCTGTCGGGTCTCCGGCTGTCGCTCGCCGGTGACCTCCTCCGCATCACCGGCAGCGACCTGGACCTGACGATCACGCGCGACCTGCAGGTGGCAGGCGGTGAGGACGGCGTGGCGGTCCTGCCGGCCAAGCTGCTCGTGGACATCGTGCGAGCGCTCGAACCCGGTGCGGTCGAGGTCGACACGTCCGGGGATCGACCCAGCATCCGGGCCGGTCGGTCGGTCTTCTCGTTGATCTCGATCCCCGCCGACGAGTACCCGAACCTCCACGAGCCCGACGGTGAGTCGGTGTCGTTGCAGGCCGGACATCTCGCCGAGGGTCTGCGTCAGGTGGTGGGATCGGCGTCGTCGGACGAGTCGCGACCGATCCTGACCGGTGTCCTCCTCGCTGCGGAGGAAGGTGGGCTCCGCCTGGTCTCCACGGACTCCTACCGGCTCGCCTACCGTGACCTCCCGGGGACGTCGCTGCTCGAGCAGGGACAGCAGGTGCTGGTGCCGTCGCGGTCGCTGCAGGAGTTGACCCGTGCCCTCGACGACGCGGCCGACGTGACCCTCGTGCTGTCGGACCAACTCGTCAGCTTCACGGTGGGTGGGCTGCACCTGACGACCCGGTTGATCAAGGGCGACTTCCCCGACTACCGGAAGCTCATCCCGACCGACATGCCCAACTCCCTCGTCGTGGAGCGCCAGCTGCTGCAGGACGCGATCCGACGTGTCCGCCTGATGGCACGCGAGAACAGCCCGATCCGCCTGACGATGGCGCCGGACGGCCTGGAGCTGCGAGCGATCACGCAGGACATCGGGGAGGCGAGCGAGGAGCTCGATGCGAAGTACGACGGTGCGGAGCTCACCGTCGCGTTCAACCCCGAGTACCTGATGGACGGCCTCGAGGTGACCCAGGGCGACGAGGTCGTGCTGCAGACCCGGGATGCGCAACGTCCCGCTGTCCTCAGGTCGACCGATGACGACGACTTCCTGTACCTGTTGATGCCGGTCCGGGTCTCCTGACCGGGACACGTCGTCGGCTCGGAGGACACACCGTCGGGTTCCGGCGGAGGATCCGATGCACCTCCACCGCATCTGGTTGACCGACTTCCGCTCCTACCCCTCGCTCGACGTCGAGCTGCCGGTGGGCCTCACCGCAGTCCTCGGACCGAACGGGTGCGGCAAGTCGAACCTGCTCGAAGGGGTCGGCTACCTGGCGATGCTGCGATCGTTCCGGGGCGCACCCGCCGAGGCCCTCGTCGGGGTGGGTTCGCAACGAGCTGTCACTCGGGGCGAGCTGTTCGTCGACGGTCGCACCCACCTCGTCGAAGCGGAGATCTCGCGAAGCGGCCGCAACCGCGTGCTCCTCGATCGGCAGCGGCTCAGCCGTCGACGGGACCTCGTGTCGGTCGTTCGCTGCACGGTGTTCGCTCCTGACGACCTCGAGTTGGTCAAGGGCTCACCGTCGGGACGCCGAGGACTGCTCGACGACGTGCTCGTGGCGATGCACCCCAGGTACGACGCAGTCCGCGTGGACTGGGAGAGATCCCTGCGCCAGCGCAACGCCCTGCTGCGACAGCTCCACGGTCGCGCCGATGATGCAGCACTGGTGACCCTCGACGTGTGGGACCACAAGTGCGCCGACGCGGGCGACGAGCTCGTCCGCCTTCGATCGGAGCTGACCGCACGCATGTCGCCGTTCGTCGTCGAGGCGTACCAGGACGTCGCCGGAGAGCAGCTCGAGGTCGGCTTGGCCTACGTGTCGACGTGGCGTCGACGTGACGACGACGACGGCGGTGGCCTGCTCGCTGCGCTGGTCGAGTCTCGCTCGTCTGACGTCCGTCGGGGCGTGACCCTGGTCGGACCGCATCGCGACGAGCTCGAGCTCACGCTCAGGCGGTTGCCGGCCCGGACCCACGCCTCCCAAGGCGAGCAGCGGTCGCTCGCGCTCGCGCTGCGACTGGCCACGCACCGGCTCCTCGCCGAGATCCACGGGACGCCCCCGCTGCTGCTGCTCGACGACGTGTTCTCCGAGTTGGATCCCGGTCGCAGCGCCGCGCTGCTGCGATCCCTGCCGGAGGGACAGACGCTGCTGTCCTCCGCCGTGGGCCTGCCCGATGGCGTCGACGCCGATCTGGTGCTGCAGGTGCATCCGGGCGGGGTGGACGTGATGCGCTGAGCACGGGGATCGCAGGCGAATGGACCCGACCCGGAACGCTGTCGGACCCGGAAGGCTGTCGGACCCAGAACCGCGCCGCGAGCCGGGGGTAGGTTCGCGGGGGTGCCGATCGAGCCGCTGCCAGAGGACCGCGAGACGTTGCAGACCCTCGGCCGGTCGCTCGACCACCTTCGGCGGACGCTCGGCCTCGCTCGGCCCGACACCGTGCGGATCCTCACCGACTCGTGGCAGCACCTCATGGGGGCCGACCTCGCAGCGGTCTCCCGGCTGCACTCGCTGCGAGGCACGACGCTCGTGGTGGCCGTCGAGGACCCTGCGGTCGCCGAGCACCTGCGATGGCAGCGATCCGAGCTGGTGGGAGCGGCGAACGCCCTGTGCGGTTGCGATGCGGTGACCGATGTCGAGATCCGCATCGCACCACGTGGTTGACGGGTTGCCTCGACGGTCGACGCCGGTCCCGTCGACGGTGCTGGGCGGCGTCGACCGGGGATCGGTCCCCGCTCGACGTGGCCGGGGAGCGACGTCGACGGGTGGTAGCATCCTCCAGTGCCAGCCAGGCACCGGAAGTCGGTTCTCCACAGGTTGTCCACACGACATCGTTCGGCTGGACGGTGCCTGCGGGACCGGCACTCGGACGTCGTGGATCCGGACTCCTGGGACCGTGGCGGCGAGGTGAGCGACCCTTCGGAGGCCACGGCTTGACCGCAGAACCCACAACCTACGGCGCCGAGTCGATCCAGGTCCTCGAGGGCCTCGAGGCGGTCAGGAAGCGACCCGGCATGTACATCGGGTCCACAGGTCCTGCAGGTCTGCACCACATGGTGTACGAGATCGTCGACAACTCCGTCGACGAGGCGATGGCCGGCTTCGCCGAGGTCATCGACGTCGTGCTGCTGCCCGATGGCGGCTGCGAGGTCCGCGACGACGGCCGTGGCATCCCCGTCGGTCCGTCGGTGCAGTACCCGGAGATGTCCGCTGCCGAGGTGGTCCTCACCATCCTGCACGCCGGCGGCAAGTTCGGCGGTGGTGGCTACAAGGTGTCGGGGGGGTTGCACGGCGTCGGCGTCTCGGTCGTCAACGCGCTCTCCACTCGGGTGGAGGTCGAGATCGACCGCTACGGCGAACGCCACGCGATGGCCTTCGCGGACGGTGGCGACCTGGTGGACAAGCTGCACGTCATCGGTGCGTCGCCGCTCCGACCTGACGGGACGCCCCGCACCGGCACCACAGTGAGGTTCTGGCCAGACCCGACGATCTTCGACGACATCGCGTTCCGTGCAGCGACGTTGACCGAGCGGTTCCAGATGATGGCGTTCCTGAACGCCGGACTGCGGATCTCCTTCGTGGACCGACGCCCGGGACATCCTGCCGACGAGGTCGCGTTCCACTACGAGGGTGGGATCAGGGACTTCGTCCGACACGTCAACGACGCCAAGGAAGCGCTCTTCTCCGAGGTCGGCTACTTCACGCAGTCGGAGTCCGACGACAGCGGTTCGATGGAGGTCGAGGTCGCCTTCCAGTGGAACACCGGCTACAACGCGGACGGCCTGCACAGCTTCGCGAACGGCATCTCGACGATCGAGGGCGGGATGCACGAGGAGGGCTTCAAGAAGTCCCTCACCAACACGATCAACCGCTACGCCCGCGACAACGGCTACCTCAAGGAGAAGGATCCGAACCTCCAGGGCGAGGACATCCGCGAGGGACTGACGGCCATCATCTCGGTGAAGCTGACCGATCCGCAGTTCGAGGGCCAGACCAAGGCGAAGCTCGGCAACGTGCCGATGCGCTCGCTGGTGGAGCGTGCGACCAACGACAAGCTCGCCGAGTGGCTCGAGGAGCATCCTTCGGAGGCGAAGCGGATCCTGCAGAAGTCCGTCCAGGCCGCACGAGCCCGCGAGGCAGCCCGCAACGCCCGTGAGGCCACTCGCCGCAAGTCGGCGCTCGACGGTGCCGGTCTGCCGGGCAAGCTGGCGGACTGCTCGTCGAAGGATCCGAGGGAGTCGGAGCTCTACATCGTCGAGGGCAACTCCGCCGGCGGGTCGGCGAAGGACGCGCGGAACCCGGCGACGATGGCGATCCTCCCGATCCGGGGCAAGATCCTCAACGTCGAGCGCGCCCGACTCGACAAGATGCTCAAGAACACCGAGGTGCAGGCGCTCATCTCGGCGATCGGCGGCGGCGTCGGCGACGAGTTCGACTACGAGCGGATCCGCTACCACAAGGTCGTGCTGATGTGCGACGCGGATGTCGACGGATCCCACATCCGGACGCTGCTGCTCACGTTCTTCTTCCGGCAGATGCGCCCGCTGATCGAAGGCGGCCACATCTACATCGCCCAGCCGCCGCTGTACTCGACCGAGGTCGGACGCAACAAGATCTACCTGAAAGACGATGCCGCGAAGGCGGCCTTCCTCGCCGATCACCCGAACCACCGCAACGAGTTCCAGCGGCTCAAGGGACTCGGCGAGATGGACGCGGACGAGCTCTGGGACACGACCATGGACCCCGCCAGGAGGACCCTGCTGCAGGTCTCGGTCGAGCAGGCGGTGATCGCCGACGAGATCTTCTCCGTGCTCATGGGCGACAGCGTCGAGAAGCGCAAGGAGTTCATCCAGACCAACGCGTCCGATGTGCGCTTCCTCGACATCTGACCGCGAGCACCTGAGCGACCCCGAGCGACAAGGGACCCATGAGCGACGACAGCCCGCAGGAACCCACCGACGACCGCAGCGCCGCGGTCACCGCCGGCACGATCGAGCCGATCGAGATCCAGACCGAGATGGAGCAGTCCTTCCTGGACTACGCGATGTCGGTCATCGTCTCGCGGGCGCTCCCGGATGCACGTGACGGGCTGAAGCCCGTGCACCGCCGCATCCTGTGGGCGATGCACGAAGCCGGGCTGCGACCGGACCGCAACCACAAGAAGTGCGCGACCGTCGTCGGCGACGTGCTCGGCAAGTACCACCCGCACGGCGACCAGTCCGTCTACGACGCACTCGTCCGGATGGGCCAGGACTTCTCGCTGCGACACCCGCTGATCGATCCGCACGGCAACTTCGGATCGCCCTCGGATCCGCCGGCGGCCTACCGCTACACCGAGTGCCGCCTGACGTCGCTCGCGATGCACATGCTGGCCGACATCGACGAGGACACCGTCGACTTCGTCGCGAACTTCGACGGCTCCACCGAGGAGCCGACGGTGCTGCCCAGTCGCTTCCCCAACCTGCTGGTCAACGGCAGCCAGGGCATCGCGGTGGGCATGGCCACGAACATCCCTCCGCACAACCTCGGAGAGGTGATCGACGCGACGGTCCACCTGATCGCGAACCCCGACGCGACCTCCGACGACCTCCTCGAGTTCGTCAAGGGTCCCGACTTCCCGACGGGTGCTCAGATCATGGGTCGAGCGGGCATCGTCGGGGCGGCCCGCACCGGTCGGGGGTCCATCAAGCTGCGTGCGCTCGCCGAGATCGAGGAGGGGCCGAAGAGCGACCGCATCGTCGTGACGGAGATCCCCTACCAGACCTCCGTCGAGAGCATCGAGGAGAAGATCGCCGAACTGGTCAACGCCCGGGTGATCGACGGCATCAGGGAGCTCCGCAACGAGAGCTCCAAGGGTCGACCACGTCTCGTGATCGAGCTCAAGAAGGACGCGCCCGCGAACGTCGTCCTCAACAACCTGTACAAGCACACGCCGCTGCAGACGAGCTTCGCGACGAACTTCGTCGCCCTGGTGGACGGCGTTCCGCGGACCCTGAACCTCCGCGACGCGATCGCTCACTACATCGAGCACCAGGTCGAGGTCATCACACGTCGCTCGCGGTTCCGCCTCGCGAAGGCACAGCGGCGCGCCCACATCGTCGAAGGCTTCCTCCGTGCCCTCGACCTCATCGACGAGATCATCGCAGCGATCCGGGCATCGGCGGATCGTGGGTCCGCCATCGAGGCGCTGCGCGCCGACGCCTTCGGCTTCAGCGAGATCCAGGCGACCGAGATCGTCGACATGCGCCTGTCGACGCTGACGCGCCTCGGTCGCGAGCGCTTGGAGGAGGAGATGGCGCAGCTGCGCGCGACGATCGCAGAGCTGGAGGCCATCCTGTCCGACGACGCGAGGTTGCGCGAGGTCATCACCGACGAGCTCCGCGCCATCCGCGACGAGTTCGCCACCGAGCGTCGGACGACCCTCGAGCACGACGACGGCGACCTGGAGATCGAGGACCTGATCGACGACGAGGAGGTCGTCGTGGTGATGACTGCTCGTGGGTACATCAAGACGGTCTCCGCCGACGTGTTCCGCACCCAGGGCCGTGGCGGCCGCGGCGTGGCCGGCGCGAAGTTGCGTGACGAGGACTACGTCACGGACCTGATCCACACCTCCGCGCACGCCTTCCTGCTGTTCTTCTCGAACCGCGGAAAGGTCTACCGGCTGAAGGCACACCGGATCCCACAACGGGACCGGACCGCGCAGGGCCTCGCGATCGTCAACCTCCTGCGGCTGCAACCGGACGAGAAGATCCAGACGATCATCGACACGAGGGACTACGAGACCCATCGATACCTGTTCTTCGTGACGGCGAACGGCGTCGTCAAGAAGACCATGTTCAACGCCTAC
>JAFDWA010000400.1 GCA_018268735.1 Actinomycetota bacterium
TGGCGGGCGCCTTCTTCTTGGCCGGTGCCTTCTTCGCAGGCGCCTTCTTGGCGGGTGCCTTCTTCGCAGGCGCCTTCTTCTTGGCCGGGGCCTTCTTGGCGGGTGCCTTCTTCTTGGCCGGTGCCTTCTTGGCGGGGGCCTTCTTCGCAGGCGCCTTCTTCTTGGCCGGTGCCTTCTTGGCGGGGGCCTTCTTCTTGGCCGGAGCCTTCTTCACTGCCACTGGTGCCTCCTCGGCGGTGTCCTCGGAGAGGATGGTTTGTTGGGTGTCAGCCCCTTCGGGCTCGCTGCGACGCCTGCGCGACCGCGTGCCCGACGACTCTGACGACCCGGCTCCGACGGTGTCGGTTCCGGGGAGTGCAAGGTCGATGCCCCGACGTGGGGTGTCGAATCCCTGCACGGTGAAGGAGCGGACCTCACCCATCGCGAGCACCTCTCTGGCGCTGCGTGGGGCGGGATCGCCCATCGACTTCAGCGGGATGTAGCAACGGGCGCCGTCGACGTCGACGTATGCACCGTGGGAGGAGAAGTCCGTGACCGTCGCCTCGACCGTGGAGCCGACCTGGTAGGCCGTCACGAAGGCCAGGAAGGTGGGGGGCGTGTTGATCGGTTCGCCTGCGGGTCGACGACGTGTCGTCGATGTGGCGGTGCTGCTCACGGTGGTGGACACGTCGGCGGTGGAGGACTCGGTCCCGCGTCGACCTCGGCGACGGCGTGATCCCGTTCCGTCGGTCGATGCTGCGGACGCTGTCGAGGACGAGGTGCCCGACCCGGCCGGCCGGGCAGCCTTCCTGGTGCCAGCGGACTTGGTGCCAGCGGACTTGGTGCCACTCGCTCTCCCGGAGGTCGCCGGCGTCGGCTTGACGGTGTCGTCGGTCCGCTTCTTGGCGTCGCGGAACGAACGTCGGGACACGGCACCCTTCACCGGGACCCGTGGGACGAAGACCCATCCCACCCCGGGCACCGGCTTGCCACCCCAGAGCCGACCGTCGTCGAAGAGCCAGGGGTAGGTCGCGTGGAACTCCTGGAACGAGTCGTTCGACAGGATGGTCGCCCCGGTGCGCTCCGCGATCTGCAGCACGAACGCGTCGCCGCGTCCGACTGCTCCCGCGGGCGGCGTCAGCAGCTCGCCCGCGAGGATCGCCTCCTCGTACTCCGCGCGCTCGGACTCGTCGATGCGGTTCGGGAACGTCGCGTCGACGATCACGACGACGTTGTCGAACGGGTGGTCGCGCACGAAGTCGGTCACGGCATCGTTCAACTGCGCGAGCGACGGCGCGGTACGACCTTCGGTTGCGATGTTGGACCCGTCGACGACGAGGTGTTCCTGCGACATGTCGATGCTTAGTGAAGCAGCAATCGAACGCGAAGCGGCGAATCTCCGTTGCATCGCCTCCTCCTACGATGCGTCCCGTGATCCGCGCGGTGCTCTTCGACTTCGGTGGCGTCATCCTCTCGAGCCCGTTCGAAGCGTTCGCCGCGTACGAGCGACGAGCACACCTGCCGGCGCAGCTCATCCGGACGTTGAACGCATCGAACCCCGACGCCAACGCCTGGGCGCGCCTCGAGCGGAGCGAGCTGACCGTCGACGAGTTCGTGATCGAGTTCGAGCGCGAAGCGGCAGCCGCCGGCCACGTGGTCGACGGGCTGGAAGTGCTCGCGTGCCTGCACGGCGAGCTGCGCCCGCGCATGGTCGAGGCCTTGCGTCGCTGCCGGCGGCGCTACGCCACGGGCCTGCTCACCAACAACTTCCTCACCGGCAACCCCGACTGGTCGAGCGGCGGCAGCTTCGCTCCGCTGCTCGAGCTGTTCGACGTCGTGGTGGAGTCCTCGACACGTGGCGTTCGCAAGCCGGAGGCGGCCTTCTACCGGATCGCGCTCGACGAGCTCGGCATCGACGCGGAGCAAGCCGTCTTCCTCGACGACCTCGGCGTCAACCTGAAGCCGGCGCGTGCGATGGGCATGTCGACGATCAAGGTCGTCGACCCCGACATCGCCCTCGACGAGCTCTCGCAGCTGCTCGGGCTCGAGCTGTGAGGCGGAGGCCCCGGGCTGCCCCGGGGTGGCCGCTCAACCGTTGCCGGCGCGTCGGTCCGTCGGCGGTGCGAACGCCGTCGTCAGGATCATCTGCTGCTCCTGTGCGTGGATCGTGTGGCTGCCCGTCGCCGGTGAGCCCTCATCGGGGCGGCTCACCCTGCGCACCTCGAGCGCATCGCCGTGCGCCTCGAAGAGACGTCCCTTGACCGTGTTCCACGCGCCCATGTTCTCCGGCTCCTCCTGGAGCCAGACGATCTCGGTGCAGTT
>JAFDWA010000401.1 GCA_018268735.1 Actinomycetota bacterium
GCGGCGACGGTCGCGATCGCCGTCGCGAGGACCAGGGTGAACCCGAGCGCTCTCAGCCCTGCGTCGATGTCGTCGAGCCGGTACACCTCGAAGTACGCCGATCCAGGTTCCGCGAGCGGCACGCCGATGGCGACGACCGGTTGTCCCGACACGCGGACGCGCATGATGCTGCTCTCTCCAGCGAGCACGCGGGACTTCAGCTGCCCGGGCAGCGCCTCCACGCCGAAGCGGGCGTCGAGGCTTGCCGTGACGGGACGGCCGTCGGACTGCAGGACCAGCGACGGCTTGCCCGCGTCGGGCAGCGACGACAGCACGGTCTGCAGGTCCGGTGCGGTGGCACGGCCGATGGAGCCCTCGACCGTGTGGGCGTTGGCGAGCACACGTCGCGACACCGACGCCTCGCGCTGGTCGATCAGCGTCCGTCGTGCGACGGTCATCGTGGTGATCCCGACTGCGGCGGAGGACAGCAGCGTGACGAGCGCGACCGCGATCGCGATGCGTGCCCGCAACCCCGGATGCAGCCCCCTCGGGAGGCGGTCCTCGTGGGTCGTCTCCTCCGATGCCGTCACGGTTGGAGCTTGTAGCCGAGGCCGCGGACCGTGACGACGTGCCGCGGGTTCGCCGGGTCCTCCTCGATCTTCGTGCGGAGCCGACGGACGTGGACGTCCACCAGCCGGCCGTCGCCGAAGACGCCGTGACCCCACACCTTCTCGAGCAGGTCCTCCCGGGAGAACACCGTGCCAGGGTGGTTCGCCAGCTCCACGAGCAGTCGGAACTCGGTCTTGGTCAGGTGCACGGCCTCCTCGGCACGTGTCACGACGCCTTCCTGCGGGACGATCTCCAGGTCGCCGAAGCGGAGGCGGAGGTTGCTCGGCACCGTCGGTCGGACCCGGCGCAGCAACGCCCTGATCCGAGCGGAGAGCTCCTTCGGGACGAAGGGCTTGGTGAGGTAGTCGTCGGCACCTGCCTCGAGGCCGGCCACCACGTCATGGGTGTCGGCCCGCGCGGTGACCATGATGATCGGGACGTCGCTGAGGCGACGGACGGAGCGGCAGACCTCGAACCCGTCGATGCCCGGCAGCATGATGTCGATCAGCACGACGTCGGTCGGCTGACGTGTGAACGACGCGATCGCGTCCTCCCCGGTGGAGGCCTCGTCGACGTGCCAACCCTCGTCTTCGAGCGCCAGCTTCACCGATGTGCGGATTCGTTCGTCGTCCTCGACGGTCAGGATGCGCGTGCCCACGACCGCCATTGTCCACCATGGGCGGCCAGGGCGGGGGACACGACGATCAGGCGCCGAGCTCCGCGAGCAGCGAGACCATCTGATCGAACAGCACCGGATGTGCCGCGAGCACCGAACCGGGTCGCACGGGGCCGCCGTCGATCCCGCCGACCCGGGCGCCGGCCTCGGTCGCGACGAGCGCGCCGGCGGCGAAGTCCCACATCGACAGCCCCGCCTCGTAGTACGCGTCGACACGTCCCGACGCGACCGAGCAGAGGTCGAGCGCAGCCGCTCCCATCCGGCGGATGTCGCGCACCCGCGGCAGCACTCCGGTGAGGATCTGTCCCTGCGCCCGTCGCCGGTCGCCGTCGTAGGCGAACCCGGTCGCCACCAGCGCGTGGTCGAGCGGTGGCGGCGCAGCGAGCTCCAGTCTGCGGTCGGTCGACTTCCCACCCATCGTCTCGCTGCAGCGCGCTCCTCCGCCGAGCGTGGCGCGGTAGGTGCGTCCGTGGGTCGGATCGGCGACGACCCCGGCGACGACCTCGCCGTCCACAGCCGCCGCGATCGACACCGCATAGCCCGGGTGGTCGTACACGTAGTTGGTGGTGCCGTCGATCGGGTCCACCCACCACGTCACCCCGGTGCGATCGGTCCCGGAGGTGTCGTCCTCGTCCGACGCGCTCTCCTCGCCGACGAACCGGTCCGCTGGTCGAGCCGCCGCGATGATCGAGCGGATGAGCCCCTCTGCGGCTCGATCCATCTCGGTCACGAGATCGGTCGCGGTGGACTTCGTCGCGATCTGCAGCGTCGACGGACGGTCCCGGTGCACCAGCTCCACGGCGGCACCAGCCGCCTCCAACGCCACCGAGAGCAGCGCTGCGGCCGACGGATGGCCCGGTGCGGTCACCTGTCGCCGCGATCGGATCTGATGGTCCGCCACTCCCCGAGCGCGCGCAGGGTGAGCACGGCGACCACAGCGACGCCGCCGGCGCCGATGACCGCTCCGAGGAACGTGACGAATCCGGCTGACGACGAAGAGATGCCGCCGAGGTCCGCGAACGCGTAGCCGATG